>NZ_RZQI01001535.1:0-654 GCF_003998335.1 Mesorhizobium sp. M7A.F.Ca.CA.002.05.1.1
AGACAGCGGGATATCAGGCCTGAAGATCTTGCGCGGATGCGGTTCGAATGTCAGCACCAGGGCCGGTGCGCCGCGCCGTCCGGCCTCGGCGGAGGCGCGCTCGAGCACCGCCTGATGGCCGCGATGGACGCCATCGAAATTGCCGATCGCCACCACGCCGCCGCGCAGGTCTGCGGGAAGCGGCGCGGTTGCCAGGATGCGCTGGAAGGCTGCCATCGTCACCTACCGAAGTCTGGGAATGACGGCCACCGGACCATAGCCATGCTTTTCCAGGAACGCCGCCAATCTTGCCGGATCCGGTTGCAAGGCATCGCCATAGTCGCGGGCATGGATGCCGCCGGAGACATAAAGAACATCGAAGCCATTGTCGGCGGCGCCCTTCACATCGGTCATCATGCCATCGCCGATGGCCAGCACCCGGCTGCGCTCGACCGGCCGGCCAAGAATCTCGGCGACCTCCTTCATCGCGAGATTGTAGATCGGCGCGTATGGTTTTCCAGCGATCAATGTGCGGCCGCCGAGCTGGGCATAGTCACGCGCCAGCGCGCCGGCACACCAGATGATGCGTTCGCCGCGCTCGACCACGATGTCGGGATTTGCGCAGATGAAAGGCAGGTTCCGGGCGCGCAGCCGCCGCAGGAGCTCCGTGTAATC
>NZ_RZQI01001536.1:0-653 GCF_003998335.1 Mesorhizobium sp. M7A.F.Ca.CA.002.05.1.1
GAGTAGGGGAGTAGGGGAGTAGGGGAGTAGCCAGCCACTATTCACGTTCACAATTCCATCCCCATTCGCTATTCACTGCTCACCATTCCCCTATTCCCCTATTCCCTTACTCCCCTAGGATTGCCATCATGCAACTCAGTCTCGACCAGGCAAAAGGACTGTGCCGGATGGCGGCACTTGGCGCTGGCGCCAATGAGGAAGCGGCACAATCGCTCACTGCTTCGATCATATCAGCCGAGGCCGAAGGGCTTTCCTCGGTCGGTCTGTCGCATTTCATCGACTATCTCGAGGCGCTGGAAGCCGGACGCATCGACGGCAATGCCGACCCGGTGATCACCCGGCCGGCGCTTGCGGTCTATCTCTCCGATGCACGCCGGGGGCTGGCGCATACCGGCTTCGACCGCACTATCGACGACCTCGCCAAGGCGGCAAAGCTGTTCGGCGTCGCCATCTTCTCGCAGAAGAACGCCTATACATGCGGCGCGCTCGGCTATTTCACCGGAAGGCTGGCAACACTCGGGCTGGTGTCGTTCGCCGCCACCAACGGCCCGGCCGTACTTGCCGGCTCGGGCTCGGTCAAGCCAGTCTACTGCACCAACCCGATGTCGTTTGCCGCCCCCGCCGCCGACGGGGCGCCGCTGGTCATCGACCAG
>NZ_RZQI01001537.1:0-650 GCF_003998335.1 Mesorhizobium sp. M7A.F.Ca.CA.002.05.1.1
GGCGATACCTGCGATTTCCGGCGCCGTCTTTCCCTGCAGCAACGCGTCATGCACCGGCTGCAGCACGTCGAGCATGGTTTTTTGTCCAACCTGCGACTTGCCCCGTGCTGCCACCGCTTCGATCGCCTTGCCGAACGCCGCCGTCAGATTGGCGCGATCAGGCGCCGCTGAAATCTCCTTGCCGAGTGCCAGGAAAAGGGTGCCGAATAGCGGGCCGGAGGCGCCGCCGACCGTCATCACCAGCTTGGTGCCGATTGCCTTCAAGGCATCGGGCAGCGGTTTGGCCGAAAATGCTTCGGCTTCCGCGCGCACGGCCTCGAAGCCGCGCTTCATGTTCAGCCCGTGGTCGCCGTCGCCGATCGCCTGGTCGAGCGCCGTCAACTCCTCGGCGTGAGCGGCAATGGTATCCGCAGCGGCCGCGATCAGCCTGGCAAGGTTCAACGCCGCCATGTCACCCGCATTTCCGGTTTCTATCTTGCCGGCAGTATCGAAAGAACGATCATTCGACAACTGGAGCATGAATCAGGCCGCTTCGTGCAGTGCGGCGGCGGCCGCGAAGACTTCGGCCACCGCGTGAGCGCCGGGGTCGACCACACCCTGCAATTTGCTGCCGACATAGGCGGACCGTCCGGCCTTAGCTTTGTCCATGG
>NZ_RZQI01001538.1:0-649 GCF_003998335.1 Mesorhizobium sp. M7A.F.Ca.CA.002.05.1.1
ATGGACCTGGCTGATCGTGCTGCTGTTGAAACCGGCAATGCCTCCGATCTGGCTGCCATCGTGTCCTCGCACCGCGTTCGTCGAAAACGAACCGGTGATCGTGCCCTCATTGCGTCCGACGAGACCGCCGACGGCAGCGACACCTTCGAGATAGCCGCTTGCCCAAACCCCCGATATCGTACCCTTGCTAAAGCCGGCAATTGCGCCGGTGTTGTACGAACCACTGATATAGGCGTCGACCAGTCCGACATTGCGCACCACGCCGGTGCTGCCGACATAGCCGAACAGCCCGACATAGTTGGCCGGAATCTGCCGCACCCAGATCTGGTTGATGATATGGCCGAGACCGTCGAAGGTGCCGGTAAAGCCGTTGCCGCCATTCTGGATGTTGGTGTTGCCGTCGGTGCCCAGCGCGGTGAAACCGAGCAGGTTGTTCCAATAGTAGGTGGAACTGGCCTCGATGTTGTTGGCCAGCGCATACCGTTCGGTCAGGCCGCTGTTGATCGCCTGCAGGCCGTTGACATCGTAGATCAGCGTGTAGCTCTGGCCGTCGATCGACAGCGCCTGCGCTCCCGGCGTGCCGGTGAAGGTCGCCGATGCACCCAAGGCATAGGAAATCGTGCCCCCGGTGCCGCCATTGTTGGTGACC
>NZ_RZQI01001539.1:0-649 GCF_003998335.1 Mesorhizobium sp. M7A.F.Ca.CA.002.05.1.1
GCTGCATATCGAGGCGCTGACCAGGACGCTGCATCTTCTCAACGCCGGTGCCTGCCTGCCGCGGGAAGCATCGATCTTCGTCAATTTCGACCCGTCAGTGTTCACCGAACGCGCCGTTGCCGACGCTGCCTTGCGCGAAATGCGGCTCGTGCTGCACGAGGCCGGCATCGACCCGCGTCGCGTCGTCTGCGAGGTGACCGAGCAGCGGTCGGCGTCGCAGGAAGCCTTGCATGGCTTCGTCGCGGCACTGAGGGCCAACGGTTTTCGCATCGCCGTCGACGATTATGGCGCGGACGATTCCGACATCAATCGGGTCAAGGAATTGAAGCCGGATATCGTCAAGTTCGATGCCTACTGGATCACGCAGCTGATGGAGTCCGGCGCCGGCTTCGCGTTGCTGACCACCATGGTGAAGAACTTCGAGGAGCAAGGTATCCATACGGTGTTCGAAGGCATCGAGGAGGGCTGGCAACTGGAGCTCGCCGAGAAATCGGGTGCGTCGATGGTGCAGGGTTTCGTGCTGGCGCGGCCCGAATTGGCGCCGACCAGCTTTGGCGTCTTCGACAAGGCCAGGCAGGCGCCTGTCGCTGCTGCCGTCGACACGTCGGCTCCTGCCGTGGGAACGCCTTCGGCGCGGCCGGTCAAGGCC
>NZ_RZQI01001540.1:0-644 GCF_003998335.1 Mesorhizobium sp. M7A.F.Ca.CA.002.05.1.1
GCGGCGAGCCGGTCTTGACGACGATGTAGGAACCGCCGGCCTTCACATAGCTCGACAGGCCGATCAGCTTGACGTCGGCGCCGGACGCAGCAACCCGCAGCGCCGGATTGTTGCCGGTATAGGTGAATTCGATCGCACCGGTGGCCAGCGCGGTCGTCGCCTCCGAACCGCCATTGAAAGTCACCAGTTCGACCTTGATGCCGTCCTTGGCGAACTCCTTCTCCCACCAGCCGTCCTTCTGGGCGAGGATGAATTTGAGATGCCCCGGCGCGGTACTGCCGATGCGGATAATTTCAGGCTTGTCCTGCGCGAAGGCAGGCATGCCACCAAGGCCGATGACGACGCCAATAGCGCCCTTCAGCAGCAGCCGGCGAAGTGCGTCGAATGGAATGTTGGGCATGGGAAAAATCCTTCCTGGTTGGAATGAATGGACCGCTTAAATGAGCGAGGTCTCGGACTGGCCTTTCCAGGCTGTTGCCCAGCGCTCGAACCAGACGAGCAGGTAGTTGACGGTCAGGCCGATGACGGTCAGCGTCAGGATGCCGGCGTACATGTCGGCCGTTTCCATCATCAGCTGCGAGTTCTGGATGAGGAAACCGAGGCCGGATTTGGCCGCCAGCATCTCGGCGCCGATGACCGCGAAC
>NZ_RZQI01000153.1:0-9296 GCF_003998335.1 Mesorhizobium sp. M7A.F.Ca.CA.002.05.1.1
CCGATGGGCGGGCGCGGCGCCTGATGTTCGAAAAGTTCGCGGCCGGCACCGGCCGGAACCAGCGCGAAATCGTGGCCGGCAAGACGCCGCCGATCGCCGTTCTGAACGGCATCGACGAGCCATTCGTCAACACCGATTTCGTCTCCGCTGTGAAATTCTCCAATCTATGGGAAGGCAAGGCCCATCTGCTCGACAAATCCGGCCACGCGCCGTTCTGGGATTCGCCGGATCGTTTTGATCCGATCTTCGCCCGCTTCCTGGCAAGCGTCGACAGAGCGTAGGTTCGTAGTAAACCGCGCCTCAGACCCCACTTCGTGATGGGTGGGGTGACAATGGCGAGCATCTGTCGTATATTGACATAAAGATATCCTTATGTGACATGAAAAGGTCTGTCGCCAAAGGGATAAAAAATGTCGCAGAATTCTGCATCGCTGGACGCATTGTTCGGCCCCGTAGCGGCAAAACCCGACGGTTCGGAAGTGCTTGCGGCGCTCACTGCGGCAGCACGCGAGCGCATTCTCATCCTCGACGGCGCCATGGGCACACAGATCCAGGGCCTCGGCTTTGACGAGGACCAGTTTCGCGGCGAGGCCTTCGCCGGCTGCGCCTGCCATCAGCAAGGCAACAACGATCTTCTGATCCTGACGCAGCCCGGGGCGATCGAGGAGATCCACTATCAATACGCCATCGCGGGCGCCGACATCCTCGAAACCAACACTTTCTCCTCGACCTCGATCGCACAGGCCGACTACGGCATGGAAGATGCCGTCTACGCGCTGAACCGCGATGGCGCGCGGCTGGTACACCGCGCTGCTGTTCGTGCCGAGCAGCAGGACGGTAAGCGCCGCTTTGTCGCCGGCGCACTCGGGCCGACCAACCGCACCGCCTCGATGTCGCCCGACGTCAACAATCCCGGCTACCGCGCCGTGACCTTCGACGACCTGCGCCTCGCCTATGGCGAGCAGCTGCGCGGGTTGATCGATGGCGGCGCCGACATCATCCTGATCGAGACGATCTTCGACACGCTGAATGCCAAGGCGGCGATCTTCGCAGCGGAAGAGATCTTCATCGAAAAGGGCGTGCGCCTGCCGGTGATGATTTCGGGCACCATCACGGACCTCTCCGGCCGCACGCTGTCGGGCCAGACGCCGACCGCCTTCTGGCATTCGGTGCGCCATGCCAGCCCCTTCACCATCGGCCTCAACTGCGCGCTCGGCGCCAATGCGATGCGGGCGCATCTGGCCGAGATTTCAGGCGTCGCCAACACCTTCACCTGCGCCTATCCGAATGCCGGCCTGCCCAATGAATTCGGTCGGTATGACGAGAGCCCGGACTTCATGGCCGCGCAGATCGAGGAGTTTGCCCGCGAGGGACTGGTCAATGTCGTCGGCGGCTGCTGCGGTTCGACGCCCGAGCACATCCGCGCCATCGCCGAAGCGGTGAAGAAATATCCGCCACGTGCCATTCCAGACATCGAGCCCAAGATGCGCCTGTCCGGGCTGGAGCCGTTCACGCTCACCGACGAGATTCCGTTCGTCAATGTAGGCGAGCGCACTAACGTCACCGGCTCGGCCAAGTTCAGGAAACTGATCACGGCAGGCGACTATGTCGCCGCGCTCGACGTCGCGCGCGACCAGGTCGCCAATGGCGCGCAGATCATCGACATCAACATGGACGAGGGGCTGATCGATTCGAAGAAGGCGATGGTCGACTATCTCAACCTGATCGCCGCCGAGCCGGACATAGCCCGCGTTCCCGTCATGGTCGACAGTTCGAAATGGGAGATCATCGAAGCCGGCTTGAAATGCGTGCAGGGCAAGCCGCTGGTCAACTCCATTTCGATGAAGGAGGGCGAAGAGGCATTCCTGCATCATGCCAGGCTGGTGCGGGCCTATGGCGCCGCCGTGGTCGTCATGGCTTTCGATGAGGACGGCCAGGCCGACACCAAGGCGCGCAAGGTCGAGATCTGCACGCGCGCCTACAAGCTCCTGACCGAGCAGGCCGGCTTCCCGCCCGAGGACATCGTCTTCGATCCCAATGTCTTCGCCATTGCCACCGGCATCGAGGAGCACGACAATTACGGTGTCGACTTCATCGAGGCGGCCGGCGAGATCACCGCGACGCTGCTGCATGTTCATATCTCCGGCGGCGTGTCGAACCTGTCCTTCTCGTTCCGCGGCAACGAGCCGGTGCGCGAGGCCATGCATGCCGTGTTCCTCTACCATGCCATCCAGCGCGGCATGGACATGGGCATCGTCAATGCCGGTCAGCTTGCCGTCTACGATACGATCGAGCCTGATCTGCGCGAGGCCTGCGAGGACGTCGTGCTCAACCGCGCGCCCAGGGCCGGCGGCACCGCCACCGAACGCATGCTGGAGATTGCCGAACGCTTCAAAGGCACGGCCGGGAAGGAAGCGCAGGAGCGCGATCTCGCCTGGCGCGAATGGACTGTCGAACAGCGGATCAGCCATGCACTGGTCAACGGCATCACCGAATTCATCGACGCCGACACCGAGGAAGCGCGGCTTGCCGCCGAGCGGCCGCTGCATGTCATCGAAGGCCCGCTGATGGCCGGCATGAACGTCGTCGGCGACCTGTTCGGCGCGGGCAAGATGTTCCTGCCGCAAGTGGTGAAATCGGCGCGGGTGATGAAGCAGGCCGTCGCCGGATTGCTGCCGCATATGGAGGCCGAGAAGCTGGCCAACGCCGCCAACGGCATCGACAATGGCGAACGCCAGACAGCGGGCAAGATCCTGATGGCGACGGTCAAGGGCGATGTCCATGACATCGGCAAGAACATCGTCGGCGTCGTGCTCGCCTGCAACAACTACGAGATCGTCGATCTCGGCGTCATGGTGCCGGCGGCCAAGATCCTGCAGACGGCCCGTGAGCAAAATGTCGATGTCATCGGCCTTTCCGGCCTGATCACGCCGTCTCTCGATGAGATGGTGCACATGGCTTCGGAAATGGAGCGTGAAGGCTTCGACATTCCGCTGCTGATCGGCGGCGCGACGACCAGCCGTGTGCACACGGCGGTGAAGATCCACCCGCGCTACACCAAGGGCCAGACGGTCTACGTCACCGACGCCAGCCGGGCGGTGGGTGTCGTGTCGTCCTTGCTGTCGAACGAGACCAAGGGCGGCTATGTCGACACGGTGCGCACCGAATACAAGAAGGTCGCCGATGCGCATGCCCGCTCCGAAGCCGACAAGCAACGGCTGCCGCTGGCCAAGGCGAGGGCCAATGCGCACCGGATCGACTGGTCTGCCTACGAGCCGCCGAAGCCGTCCTTTACCGGCGTCAAGGTATTCGTGAACTGGGATCTCACCGAACTCGCGCGCTACATCGATTGGACGCCGTTCTTCCAGACTTGGGAGCTGAAGGGCCGTTATCCCAAAATTCTCGAAGACGAGGCGCAAGGCGCCGCCGCGCGCCAGCTGTTCGAGGATGCGCAGGCGATGCTGAAGCAGATCATCGCCGAGAAATGGTTCGCGCCGCGCGGCGTCGTCGGTTTCTGGCCGGCCAATGCCGTCGGCGACGACATCAGGCTGTTCACGGACGAAAAGCGGTCGCAGGAACTGGCGACCTTCTTTACCTTGCGCCAGCAGCTGACCAAGCGCGACGGCAAGGCCAATGTCGCACTGGCGGACTTCGTCGCGCCAGCGGAGTGCGGCAAGCCGGATTACATCGGCGGCTTTATCGTCACCGCCGGCATCGAGGAGGTGGCTATCGCCGAACGGTTCGAGCGAGCGAATGATGATTATTCGTCGATCATGGTCAAGGAGCTGGCAGACCGCTTCGCCGAAGCCTTTGCCGAGCGGATGCATGAGAAGGTGCGCAAGGAATTCTGGGGCTATGCTTCAGATGAAGCGCTGGCGCCGGACGAACTGATCGGCGAACCCTATCGCGGCATTCGTCCGGCGCCCGGCTATCCGGCGCAGCCCGATCACACCGAGAAGGCGACTTTGTTCCGGCTGCTCGACGGTGAGCGCAATGCAGGCGTGAGCCTGACCGAAAGCTATGCAATGTGGCCGGGTTCCTCGGTATCAGGCATCTATCTGGCGCATCCCGAAAGCTATTATTTCGGCGTCGCCAAGGTCGAACGCGACCAGGTCGAGGATTACGCACGCCGCAAGGCGATGCCATTGGCCGAGGTAGAGCGCTGGCTTGGCCCCATCCTCAACTACGTACCGGCACACTATGCCGAGGCGGCTGAATAGCGGCGCCATGCGTTCAACAGAATTTGCGCTGGTTGCCGGCTTGTGATCCGTGGCGCGGCGGTTACACCTGCGCGGGCAGCCGTCTTTATAGTTGGAGCGCCGAATGACCTTACTCACACGCCGCAGGCTTTTGAAGACGGCTGCGGTTGCCGGCGCGGGCGGGATCGGGCTTTCGGCGATGGGCCGGCTTGGTGGCTGGGCCGCCGCGACGCCTGAGCCGGTGGTTTTGCAGACGGCAAAGATCCAGGCGAAGCTGATGGATGTCGGCCAGACCAGGGATGTGCTGACCTATGGCAACGCCGGAATGCCGCCCGTGCTCAGGATGAAAAAGGGCGAGCCCTTCGCAGCACGCCTTGTCAACGCGATCGACGATCCGACGACGATCCACTGGCACGGTATTCGCGTTCCCAACAAGATGGACGGCGTGCCGTTTCTGGTACAGCCCTACGTCTACACCGGCGATCATTTCGACTACGCCTTCACGTCGCCCGATGCCGGCACCTTCTGGTACCACCCGCATTGCAACACGCTGGAGCAGATGGGCCATGGCCTGACCGGCGTGATCGTGGTCGAGAATCCCAACGATCCGAAATTCGATGCCGAAATCGTCCTCAATTTGCGCGACTGGCGCCTCGGCGACGACGGTCAGTTCATCGACCAGTTCCGGCCGCGCGATGCCGCGAGAACCGGCACTTACGGCACGGTACGCACCGCCAACTGGCTCGACCAGCCGCAATATGATGCGCCGGCCGGCGGACTTGCGCGGCTGCGTGTCGCCATCACCGACGTGACGCGCATCTACGCTTTCCGCGTCGACGGTGCGGAGGCGAGTGTCATGGCGCTCGACGGCAATCCGGTGCCTGAGCGTTTTTCGCCCGACGCCTTGCTGCTCGGACCCGGCCAGCGCATGGAGCTGGCCATACGCATGCCCGACAATGAAGGCGCGATGGTCAGCTTGAGGGACGTCAGGGGCACCAAGCCAAAAATCCTGGCGACCCTGCGCGCGACAGGAAAATCCCTCAAACGGGACATTCGCGATGTTGCTCCGCTGGAGCTCAATCCGGTGGCGGAAGTGGATCTCGCCAGTGCCAGGCATATTTCCCTGGCACTAAGCGCCACGGCGGAAAACGTCCCGAGCGATGGCATCTGCGGTTCGCTTGGCTATAGTTTCTGGGCCCTCAACAAAGTGCCGTGGCCAGGCGACACCAAGGACCCGACCGCGCCACTGGCCGAATTGAAGCTTGGCCAAAGCTACGTCATCGACATGGAGAACCTGACGCCGCAATCTCATCCGATGCATCTGCACGGTATGAGCTTCAAAGTGCTGTCATCCTCGACGCGCCAGGTTCAGCCTGTGATTTCCGACACCTATCTCATCCAGCCCAACGAGAAGGTTCAGCTCGGCTTCGTCGCCGACAATCCCGGCGATTGGCTGCTGCACTGCCACATCATCGAGCACCAGAAATCGGGAATGACGAGCTATGTCAGGGTGGTGTGAAGCCGCGTCAGCCTGCGCGTAGCGTCTGTGCCGTCATTTGCGCAACTGCGCCTCGATCTCGTCGAGCACCTTGTCCTTGCCGATGCCGGTGAGGAAGGCGAGGCCCTTGATCACCGGCTTGGTGACCGAAGCGGAGATCGGGGTGGTTGCGACGATGAAGTCGACATTGTCGGCCAGTCCGGGCACTTCGGTGGCCTTCGCCTGCTGGGCATTGAAGGTGAGGCCGCGTTTCTTCATTTCCTCGGTGACGGCGACATTGACCGCGGTCGAGGTGGCGATGCCCGTGCCGCAGGCAAAGAGAATGGTTTTCTGTCTCGACATCTCTGCTTCTCCTTGTTTCAGCCGAGTACGGCTCGCACGTCTTCGAGGGTTCTGGCCGACCTCAAATCATCCAAGGCTTGCGGGTTCTGGATGGTGGCCATGACGGCCTGCAGCGCCTCAATCTGCTTGTCCTTGTCGTTGATGGCAAGCAGGAAGACGAAGCCGACCGGCAGCATCTCGTCGGGATCCTCCATGTTGGCGAAGGTCACTGGTTGCTTCAATGTGCCCATCGCGATGCCAGGCTTCAGCACATGCTCCGGATCGGTGTGCGGCACCGCGACATTATCGGAGCGTTCCAGCGGCAGTCCGGTCGGGATGGTCAATTCGCGGCGCACGACCGCGTCGGCATAGCTGCTTTTGACATAGCCAAGTCTCTCCAGCCGGCCCGCCAGGATGCGGATGATCTCCTCATTGGTCGAGGCATCGGATCCGAGCACGATCGCGTCAGGGTCCAGAAGCTGCATGAGTCCGTCGGACATTCTTTGCTCCGTCTATGAAATCGTGCGCCGCGGGAAGGGCGCACGATCGGTTTGAGGGTGGACGCTATCAGGTTCAGGCCGTCTCTTCGGCCGGCTCGTCCTCGGCGCCCGCGGCCCGCTCCCAGCCGAGCGGATTGCGGCGGTAGAGGACAAACAATGCCGCGATGACCACTGCGATCACGATGATGCCGACAAGCCCCATCCCCTGGATCGCCTCGATGACCACGTAAGGCACCCACAGGAAGCCGTCGACCACCGAGGTGATCTGCAGCGCGTCCGCCGGCAGCTTGAAGCCCGACGAGACTGCTGCGCTGGTGAACAGCGGCGCCAGCGCGTTGGCGACGTAGAAGCCGATGGCCAGCGTCACCGTGCCGATCACCACCATGCGGAACACGTTGCCTTTGACCAGCGGCGCGGTCATGGCGACGATGAAGGGGATGACCGCGAGGTCGGCGAACAGGATGACGCGGTTGCCCGGCAGGATGATGGACAGGATGATCGCGATCGGCACCAGGATCAGCGACGACGAGATCGCGGCCGGATGGCCGATCAGGATCGCCGAATCGAGGCCAACGAGAAGCTCTCGGTCACCGGTGCGCTTGCGCACGAACGCCTGTGCGGCGTCGGAGACGGGGATCAGCCCCTCCATCAGGATCTTGACCATGCGCGGCAGCAGCAGCATCACCGCGGCCAGTGTCATGCCGGTGCCCAGAACCTTGGCCAGCACCACGCTGAGATCACCCGCATTGTAGAACGCGATTGCACCAAGCACGAGGCCGATGATGAGGCCCATCACGACAGGTTCGCCGAACACGCCGAACCTGCGCTCGATCGTATCGGTGTTGATGTTGATGCGGTTGATCCCGGGAATGCGGTCCATGATCCAGTTGAGCACAATGGCGATCGGCAGGATCTGTGCCGAGGCGAGATGCGGCACCGAAATGCCGGGCACGCCGTAGAACTGCTGTACCGCGCGCGCCGACCAGTCGGCGAACAGCAGCGAGAGTGCTGCGACAAGTGCTGCGACCGCGATGCCATAGGCCAGATTGTCGGTTGCGGCGACCACCAGCGAGCCGACAAAGGCGAAGTGCCAGAAATTCCAGACGTCGACATTGAGCGTGCGCGTCATGCGTGTCAGCAACAGCACGATGTTGACGAGGATGCCGACCGGAATGACCCAAAGGCCGACCGACGAGCCGAAGGCGATCGCGGCCGCGGAGGGCCAGCCGACATCGATGATGTCGCGATGAATGCCGGTGTTGGTGACGATGGCCTTGGCGACGTCGCCAATCGACGTGAACATGAGGCCAAGCACCAGATTGATGCCGATGAAGGCGACGCCGATGGTGACGGCGGCGCGAAAAGCCTTGCTGACCTTGGCGCCCAGAACCACGGCGATGATGAAAATGACAATTGGCAGCAGGATCGTCGGGCCAAGCGTATCGATGGCCCCTTTTAGGCCCGCGAGAACAGTATCCATTTTTCCTCCCCTGGAGCCGCGAGCCTTCGCTCGACGCCTCGCAATGATGCTCCATCCAGCCTTTGACGCCCCGGCGCAAAGACACTCCCCAATTTGCCCCAGAGGCGAATGCTTTCCGACTGTCGCGTCGGTGAACATTTGCCTTTGTTGACAAACGAATGTTTTATTGGGGTTGTCAGCTGCGATGTCAATTGGTTGCGCTTCGGCCAATCGAGCCTCGGCGGTCGTCCCTTCCGAGACGATTTCGCGGGAAATTGCCGGTCGCGACCGGGTTTCGTTGGCAAATAGAACCCGTTCCCTGCTATCCGACCTCAAATCACGAAGCTGTGGACATTCCTGCATGACCAACGTCGCCCTGACCGGCCTTGCCCGCGATCTCGCCAGGCGTGCCGCCGAGGGCCGCCCGGTGCGCATCGGTGTCATCGGTTCGGGCGAAATGGGCACCGATCTGGTCACCCAAGGCATGCTGATGCCAGGCATTTCGATCTGCGCCGTCTCGACGCGCCGCCCGCACACCGCGCGCGATGCCATCCGTATCGCCTATGGCGACGAAGCCATGGCCGTCGAAGCCGACACCGCGTCGAAAGTCACCGGCGCTATCGAGAGCGGCAAGATCGCCGTCACTTCGAACGAGATGCTGGTCACCAATCCGCTGATCGACGTCGTCATCGACGCCACCGGCAAGCCGGGCGTCGCCGCCGATTTCGACCTCATGGCGATGGAGCACGGCAAGCATCTGGTGATGATGAACGTCGAGGCCGACGTCACCATCGGCTGCTACCTCAAGCAGCAGGCCGACCGGCTTGGCGTCGTCTATTCGGTGGGTGCGGGCGACGAGCCGTCGAGCTGCATGGAACTGATCGAATTCGCGTCGGCGCTCGGGCTGACCATCGTCTCGGCCGGCAAGGGCAAGAACAACCCGCTCAACCACGATGCCGTACCGGACGACTATCGCGCCGAAGCCATCCGCCGCAACATGAACCCGCGCATGCTGGTCGAGTTCGTCGACGGTTCCAAGACCATGGTCGAGATGTGTGCCATCGCCAACGCCACCGGGCTGGTGCCCGACGTGCCCGGCATGCACGGCCCCAAGGCCGACCGCGATGACCTCGCCAAGGTGCTGATCCCGCGCGAGGATGGCGGTCTGTTGCTCAGGAAAGGCGTCGTCGACTACACGGTCGGCAAGGGCGTCGCGCCTGGCGTGTTCGTCATCGTCGAGGCGACGCATCCGCGCATCATCGAGCGCATGGACGACCTGCATATCGGCCACGGCCCCTACTACAGCCTGTTTAGGCCCT
>NZ_RZQI01001541.1:0-644 GCF_003998335.1 Mesorhizobium sp. M7A.F.Ca.CA.002.05.1.1
GCATTGATGTCGGAACGGCCGTTGCGGTCGAATTCGTCCTTGATCACATCAAGCAGGCGGCGGTGCAGCCGTTCAACAAGCTGCAGCGATTCCATGTACAGGGAACGGATAGCCTCGCGGCGATCGTCGGATACGTTGGCGGTCTTCGCCGCCGGACGCGAATTGATCATTGTCTTTGCCTCTCGTTTGTCGCCCTGGTGATTTTTTGTTTTTCACCTTGATCGCGACACTATCGAATACTCATAAAATTCGACTTAAACGCTAGGGCTAACAAGAGCTTACCGGTAAGAGGTTTCGGAAGAGGCTTAACGAACGGTCACCCGAGCAAGGATAATTAACCTAAAGATTTCGGCAACGATTGCGGAGCTCATTCGAGGCGACAGTGGGGCCGCCAATGGGTTCAACGGCTTAGTGGCGGACCGGGCGCTTCTGCAGGTAGATGACGACACGGAAGACGATGTAGAGCAGCGCCACCGCCGCATGCGAGGCGACAATCAGCAAGCGGTGGCCGAATAGCTCGGGAAAGCCGGCATACATGACCGTCTCGGTCACCGCGCAAATGAACCAGATCACCGGCCCCCAGGACGCCAGCATCCACAGGCCGGCAGCGGCAAAGGGAAAGAACACGGCGAGCACCACCGCAG
>NZ_RZQI01001542.1:0-641 GCF_003998335.1 Mesorhizobium sp. M7A.F.Ca.CA.002.05.1.1
AGATCGCGGTGACGGGTGCCGAGCGCGACCGCGCCGCCATTCAGACCCACGACATCGGCCTGCACCTGAAGAAGAACGCCGCCGGCGAACTCGGTTTCGCCGTCTATATCGGCGGCGGCCAGGGCCGCACGCCGATGGTTGCCCGCAAGATCCGCGATTTCCTGCCGGAAGCCGACCTTCTGTCCTACTGCACGGCGATCCTGCGCGTTTACAACCTCTATGGCCGCCGCGACAACAAGTACAAGGCGCGCATCAAGATCCTCGTCCATGAGACCGGCGTCGAGGAGATCACCCGCCAGGTCGAGGCCGAGTGGCAGGAGTTGAAGGACGCCGAGCTGAAGCTGCCGGAAGCCGACATCCGCGCCATCGAGGCCTATTTCGCGCCACCGGTGCTCGCTGGGCGGCCGGAAGGCGACCAGGCGGTCAAGCTGGCGCGGCTCGATTCCAAGGGGTTCTCGGAGTGGCTCGACCAGAATGTCGTGACGCACCGCCATCCCGACTATGCGGCGGTGACGATCTCGCTGAAGGGCATCGGCGAGGTGCCCGGCGACGCCTCGGACAGCCAGATGGAAGCGATCGCCGACATCGCCGAGAAATATGGCTTTGACGAGCTGCGTGTCAGCCATGAGCAGAACCTGATC
>NZ_RZQI01001543.1:0-641 GCF_003998335.1 Mesorhizobium sp. M7A.F.Ca.CA.002.05.1.1
ATCCTGATCCTGACGTGCGGCGGGATCGGATCGAGCGAGATCAGTTGCGCCTCGCCGACGGCGACCAGTTCCTCGATGCCGACCGTCGAAAAACCCCATTCATTGGTGGCGCCGGTCCAGGCGTTGACGAGGCCGAGCCGGTCGAGGACATCCTGCAGCAGGCTGCCGGCGCCGTAGACGCGGACATGGCGATCGTCGAACATGCTGACGACGCAGACCGGTTTTTGCACCGCCCGCTCCAGCCTGGCACGCGCTTGGGCGATCGAGGCTTCGGTGCGCCCGACAAGGTTTTCTGCTTCCGTCCTGCGGCCAAGCATGTCGCCAAGCTGCAGCGTCACCTGTTGCGCCTGCGCGTAAGGTGGAGCCTTGCCGCTGTAGAACGGCACGTTGAAGGTCGGCGCCAATCTGGTGAAGCTGTTCTCGTCCAAGCCATAGCCATAGGCGCCGACGATCAGGTCGGGCCGCAACTCCCGAAGCAGTTCGATATTGGGCTCGCTGCGCGATCCCAGGTCGATGGTGGCCTGCGGCAGCGCCGGGCCCTGCACCCAGTCGCCATAACCCCTGGTGTCGCCGACGGCGAGCGGCGACAGGCCGAGCGAGACCACCAGTTCGGCCGATGTCCATTCCAGGCAGACGACGCG
>NZ_RZQI01001544.1:0-641 GCF_003998335.1 Mesorhizobium sp. M7A.F.Ca.CA.002.05.1.1
GGCCTGACCCTGATGTTGTTCGATTGCTACCGCCCTGCCCGCGCCGTCGCCGACATGAATGAATGGACGCGCGATGGCGGGTCGCCCGATCCACAATGGTATCCGAAGGTCAGGCGCAGTGAGCTGATCGCCAAGGGTTATGTCGGAGAACTATCGACCCATTCACGTGGCTCGACCGTCGATGTCGCCGTCGCCCGGACGGACCGCAGGTCCAGCCCGAACCAGGCCTGCGGCGCGGGCGATGCCGACACGCTCGATTTCGGCACCGGCTTCGACTGCTTTGATCCGATGAGCGAAACCGCCCACCGAGGCCTTGCCAGTGAAGTGGCGGCAAACCGCAAGATGCTTGTCGACGCCATGCGCGCCGGCGGCTTCAAGAACTATGCAAGGGAATGGTGGCACTTCACGCTGAAAAGCGAACCGTTCGCCAGACAGCGTTTCGACTTTCCCATCACCGCCGATTGATGCACCGGACCAAATTCCGCACCTTGCCTCGGCACCGCCCCTTGCTAGATAGGCTGAGTGGCCGGGTCATGGATTCTTCCTTTGGCCTCAAGAGGAAAATATTTCTCCTAACGGCGAAATGGCGTCGAACATTTTCTCAAGAGGGGCAAAAAAGGCAACATTGAATGCATCTAATT
>NZ_RZQI01001545.1:0-640 GCF_003998335.1 Mesorhizobium sp. M7A.F.Ca.CA.002.05.1.1
TCATTCGGCCGACCGCCTTAACGATTTCCTTGATGGAGACGCCTCGCCCGGTGCCGAGATTGACCGCCAGGCTTTGCCCGCCACCCTCGAGATGCATGAGCGCTTTCAGGTGGGCGCGGGCCAGATCGGTGACGTGGATATAATCCCTTACGCAGGTGCCGTCCGACGTGTCGTAGTCGGTGCCGAAAACCTCGATCGCGTCGATGATGCCCGATGCGGCCATGAGCACTCTGGGAACCAGGTGGGTTTCCGGCGAATGCCACTCACCAAGCTCGCCGTCGGGATCGGCGCCACAAGCGTTGAAATAGCGCAGGATAGCAAATTTCATTCCATACGCGGAAGCATAGTCGCCGATGATCTGTTCGCCCATCAGCTTGGAGCGCCCGTAAGGGCTGATCGGATTTTGCGAGGAGGTCTCGCGAACGGGCAATACTTCCGGCACGCCGTACGTCGCACAGCTGCTGGAGAAGATGATGTTTTCGACCGAACAAGCGCGTGCGGCATCGAGCACCGCGATGGTGCCTGTCACATTGGTTGAATAATATTCGGCCGGCTCGCGAACGGACTCTCCGACATAGGCCAGCGCCGCAAAATGGATCACAGCCGTCGGCCGGTGCGTTTCCATCGCCCGCTTCAATGC
>NZ_RZQI01001546.1:0-637 GCF_003998335.1 Mesorhizobium sp. M7A.F.Ca.CA.002.05.1.1
CCTTGCTCCGCCCGTGGATGACGAAGCGATCAGGGTTCGAGCCAATCGCCAAGGCATTCGATAAAAACTTCTGCGCCGAGAAACTCGATGCGTCAGTGGCGCTTGGCTTGCACCAGATAAGCCTCGATCTCGGTCTCGCCGAGCCACCTTGCCGCCTCGAGCCGGTGCAGGCCTTCGACGAGGATGTGGCGCTTGCCGTCATGGCGGACCTGGATCGGCGTCTTCATGCCGTTTTCCAAAATGTCCTCGGCCAGATGGCGAACGGTCTCGGGATGCAGCGTCTTCTTGCGCGCCGTCGGCACGTAGATCTCGTCGACCTTGACCTTTTGCACTCTGAGCATTCCGACCCCCGTGGCGGAAACGCCGCCTCCACTGAGATAGTCCGTTTGATGGAGGCGGCCAAGGGTGCGGCTAGCGAATGCTGGCCCGATCGTTTCTATTTGACGCGTGACCGGCAGATCGCCGAAATGGCGGCCCTCGACCTTTTCAGGTGTTCATGACCCATCTGCCGACCGAATTCCCCGATTTCGGACTGACGCCGGAGCAGCGCCGCCACGCGGTGCGTGACCATTATTACGAATGGCCGGGTATGGATGGCGAGCGCGGCGAGATCTGGTGCTACAGCGACCGGTATTCC
>NZ_RZQI01001547.1:0-634 GCF_003998335.1 Mesorhizobium sp. M7A.F.Ca.CA.002.05.1.1
GAACTGGACAAGGCCGGCTGAGCCGACCGCCCTCTCCTCTCCGCGACAGCAGCAAACGTTACTTCACCGTCGCTTTGGCCTTGCTGATGAAAAATCCATGGCCGTTCGTGGCGGTGCAGGTCAGTCCCTTGGTTGACGACTGGCACGAGAACGGCCCGGCGCTCCAGCTGTTGCCGTAGCCAAGCTTGTCGACATCGCTGCAGCAGCCCTGCTCGCCCGGGTTTTTGATCAGAGTGGCTGGCCCCTTCGGACCCAGGATAATCGTGACGTAGCTCGGCTCGACGCGCGAGCAACTCAGCTCCGGGCCGCCATCCTTTGGCTCATAGGTGCCGGTGCCGCCTTTGGCCGTGTAGATGCAGCCGATGTTGCCGGACGGCGTGTTGAACTCGATCTGGCCTTCGGCGCTGGCCGGGATGCTCTGCGCGCCGGCATGCGCCAACGGTACGAGGGGCAGCCAGGCGAAGAGGGACAGGATTGCGGCCGCGCGTGCAAGCATTGGGAGCTTCCTTGTTGGAGAACCGGACATGCATGAGTGTCGACGATGGCGGGCAAGGTTCAATCCCAGGTGGATGAATTGTCAAACGCAGTCCCTCAGCTGACCGGACAAGACGGAACGCGCCGCTCGATCGATTCT
>NZ_RZQI01001548.1:0-633 GCF_003998335.1 Mesorhizobium sp. M7A.F.Ca.CA.002.05.1.1
TGAGCCTGCTCGTCGGTTTGCATCTTGGTCTTGTCCTGAGCCTGCTGGTCGGTGGTGGTGCCGGCCTTGCCCTGTGCCTGCTCGTCAGTCTTCAGCTTGGTCTTGTCCTGAGCCTGCTCGCCCATCTTGGAACCATTCTGGCAGCCAGCTTGCCCGGAAGCGCAATTGGCGTCTGCGCCAGACTGGCTTTCGGGCTGTTGTGTCTGAGCCATCGCCGTTCCACAGCCGAGCCCGATCGCCAGCATGCTGGTAATGAGAACATGTTTCATGGGGAAATCTCCCTGGGTAAGATTCGTCCCTTCAGTGCGTAGAACCAGCACCCAAAAAAAATGTTCCGAGATAGTTGAGTGAGGGCTAAAAAACGACCTCGCTTGAGATCATACGATCGCGGGCGAAAGCCGCCGCTAAAACGACCTTTTCAACTCTGCCGATTGCCCTAGCTCTCTCCTGAGAGGAGACCGGATATGGCAATTTATAGTCTGAGAGTGGTCAGCTTCATTTTCGTTGTATTGGCTTTCGTTCCGGCCGCCGCGCATTTCTTCACGATGTTCAACAAGATGAAGCTCGACGGGCCGAACTATCTGGCTGCGCAACGCGCCTATGATGGATGGAGCCTGTTCGGCATCGTAGTGC
>NZ_RZQI01001549.1:0-632 GCF_003998335.1 Mesorhizobium sp. M7A.F.Ca.CA.002.05.1.1
CTTGGAATCCGGGAATATGCCGACGGGTTGAATTTCGTTGCGGTGGCGGTCGGCGTCTTTGGCGTCGCCGAGATCCTGCGCAACCTCGAAAACGAGGATGAGCGCTCCGTGATGATCCGCAAGGTCACCGGCCTTATGCCGACCCGCGAGGACTTTCGGCGCATGGCAGCGCCCATCGTGCGCGGAACGATCATCGGTTCGGCGCTCGGCATCCTGCCGGGCGGCGGCGCGATCCTGGCAGCTTTTGCGTCCTACACGGTCGAAAAACGCGTCTCGAAAAACCCGCAGGAGTTCGGCAAGGGCGCCATCGAAGGCGTCGCCGGACCGGAATCGGCCAACAATGCCGGTGCGCAGACCTCCTTCATCCCGATGCTGACGCTCGGCATTCCAGCCAACCCGGTCATGGCGCTGATGATCGGCGCCATGATCATCCAGGGCATCGTGCCCGGCCCCAATGTCGCGACCGAACAGCCGGCGCTGTTCTGGGGCATCATCGCCTCGATGTGGATCGGCAATCTGATGCTGATCGTCCTCAACCTGCCACTGATCGGGCTTTGGGTGAAGCTGCTGACGATCCCCTATTACGTGCTTTTCCCGATCATCATGGCGTTCTGCTCGATCGGCGTCTACAG
>NZ_RZQI01001550.1:0-631 GCF_003998335.1 Mesorhizobium sp. M7A.F.Ca.CA.002.05.1.1
GCGACACGGCGGCGGCGACCATCGTCTGCAACCGGAAGGGTTCGCGCGTCAGAACCCAAGCCAGCAGCGCGGTGACGAAAGGTGCTGTGGCATAGATGACCGCGACATTGGCGACGAAGGTGAACTTGAACGCCGAGATGAAGGCGATGCTGGCCAGAGCTCCCTCTACCGCCAGCAGCCAGCCGCGCCAGCCAAGCCGCAGCGTTTCGCGGTTACCGGAACGGTGACGCCGCCACAGCACATAGAAGCTGATCAGGATGGCGCCGACAAAGCCGCGCCAGCAGATGATGGTCAACGGGTCGGCATGGATCGACTTTGTCAGAACACCGGTCAGGCCGAAAACGGCAGCTGAGGACGACACCAGGATGATGCCGAGTGTGCGCTCTGCGGCGGTGTCGGTGGCGGCTGCAATGTCAGTCATGCAACCAGCCTACGCCGCTTGGTCCTGACATCGTAGTGTCAGCAATGATGGTGATCCACATCATAGGCGTTTGCGGAAATGCTCGGTGCCGACGATCAACAGGCCGGCGGCGACGATCAGCGCAGCGCCCAGGAACACCTCGCGGCGCGGCACGTCGCCCCAGATCGCAAAGCCGAGTGCGAATGCCCACAACAGCGAGGTGTATTCCAG
>NZ_RZQI01000154.1:0-9275 GCF_003998335.1 Mesorhizobium sp. M7A.F.Ca.CA.002.05.1.1
CGTCATGACCGAGCATCGGCGCCAGGCCGGCCCGCCCCGGCTTCGGCAGCCTGCAGGCGAGCAGCCGGTCGAGCCAGGCTTCCGCACCTGGCCCCGCCACCGCATAGCGCGAATAGGCCGAGATATCGACGAGACCGGCGGCGCGCCGCACCTGCAGCGCCTCGTCGCCGACGATGTCGAAGGCGTTGGAGCGCCGCAGCGTCGTGTTCTCGGCAAATTCCATCGGCGCGAAATAGGCCGGGATTTCCAGTCCCCAGGAAGCCGTCCATTCGCATCCCGCCGCGCTCATGCCGTCATAGGCACCCGGACGTTTCAGCGGCCGGCCGGCGGGCAGTCGTTCATTGGGAAAGGTCATCACGAAGCGGCGCGAATAGAACTGGCGCGTCGTCTGCCTGAGATATTCCCGGTTGGCGGCGAAGGCGCCGTAGCGAGCGATGTCCATGCCGAAGATGTCGGCCTGCGGTTCGCCGAAAATCATCCACTCGGCCAGCGACTTGCCGACGCCGCCGCCCTGGCTGAAGCCGGCCATGACGCCGCAGGCAACCCAGTAGTTCCTCAGCCCGCGCACCGGCCCGACAATCGGA
Organism: Mesorhizobium sp. M7A.F.Ca.CA.002.05.1.1; assembly: GCF_003998335.1. Taxonomy (NCBI): domain Bacteria; kingdom Pseudomonadati; phylum Pseudomonadota; class Alphaproteobacteria; order Hyphomicrobiales; family Phyllobacteriaceae; genus Mesorhizobium; species Mesorhizobium sp. M7A.F.Ca.CA.002.05.1.1. The sequence continues at coordinate 585 of NZ_RZQI01000154.1, forward strand.
TTGCCGTCCGGCGTGAAGGTGAAGGCGCCGTTGACCCATTTGCGGATGCCGGCCGTCGCCAGGCAAGGAAAGCGCTCATGCGCCTTGGCGAGTTCGGGGCTGATGCGGTCGATGTCTTCCGGGATCAGCTCGATGCCGTAGTCCCACGGCGCGCCATCCATGTTCCAGTGCTTCGGGTTCTGCTCGTAAACGCCGAGCAGCACGCCCTTGCGCTCCTGCCTGAGATACGAAAAGCCGTCGAGATCGACGGCGATGCCGATTTCCCTGTCCAGCGCCGCGATCTCGGGAATGTCCTCAGTGATGAAATAATGGTGCTCCATCGGCGTCACCGGCAGGTCGATGCCGGCCATGCGGCCGAGCTGCTTTGCCCACAGCCCGCCGGCATTGACGACATGCTCGGCGATAATGGTGCCCTGCTCCGTGACGACATCCCAGCGACCGTCGGCGCGCGGCTTCAACTCGACCACCCGGTTGCGCAGGATGATGTCGGCGCCGCGCTTTTTTGCAGCGCCGGCATAGGCGTGCGTCGTGCCGTACGGGTCGAGGTGCCCCTCGTTGGAATCATGCAGGCCGCCTAGCACGCCGGTGACGTCGACGATCGGGCAGATCGCCTTGATCTCGTCGGGCGTGACAAGGCGCGCGGTCTCGATGCCGACCGACTGAAACACCGCCCAGGCCGATTTCAGCCACTCCCAGCGCGCGGGATCGCTGGCGATGTTGACGCCGCCCGTCATGTGCAGGCCGATATCCCAGCCGGATTCGGCCGCGATCTCGCGGTAGAGATTGATGGTGTAGTCCTGCAGCGCCGCCACGTTGGGGTCGGCGTTGAGCGCATGGAAGCCTGCCGCCGCGTGCCAGGTCGAACCGGCTGTCAGTTCGGCGCGCTCGATCAGCGCCACATCGCTCCAGCCAAATCGCGTCAGGTGGTAGAGCACCGAGGCCCCGACCACGCCACCCCCGATGACGACTGCGCGGTAGTGCGACTTCAAGGCTTCCCCTCCACGGTTAGTCCGAAGGCTGGATCATATATGCACTGGACATAAGTGTCCAGTGCCGCGCGCGCATCGTTTTTCGTCGACCGCCGGCATGCACTGCGCGCTGTCACGCAAGCATCATGTTCGCGCCGTAGACCGCGTTTCGGGGAGGCTTGCGCGGCATCATCGATGTCGCACCTCTTTCAGTTTTTCGTCCCGCGGCCGCTCCGGCACATCCGTCACAAAGAGGATTATCCATGAAACACCTGTATCGAACCGCGTCGCTCGGCGTCGCGCTGGCCTTGTTCACCGCCTTGACGCCGGCGCTCGCCGACAGCACCGCGACCGTCGGCGGCACGAGCTTTGTCAACAAAGGGCTGGTCGGCGTCGGCCGCATCCCGGCCGCTCAGCGCGACAAGTTCGGCGAGACGTTTGGTTCGGGCTCGGGCATGTCGATCGACACATCAGGCTGGACGCATGAGGCCGCCGGCTACAAAGGTTCGCTCTGGCTGCTGCCGGATCGCGGCTACAATGTCGTCGGTACCACCGACTACCGGCCGCGCCTCAACACCGTCGCCATCGAGTTTACCCCGGTGGCACCAGGTGCGGCACCTGCTGCCGGCCAGCAGCAGACCGGCGTCAAGGCAACGCTCGCCGACACCATGCTTCTCACCGACGACAAGGGGGCTGATGCCACAGGCCTGGATCCGCTCAACGGCGTGCGCGCGGCAAGCGGCGACATGCCGATCCTGCCGCAAGCCGACAATGGCAAGCTGGCGCTCGACAACGAGGCGATCGTGCGACTGCCCGATGGTTCGATGTTCATCTCCGACGAATACGGCCCGAACATCTATCGGTTTTCCGCCGACGGGCATCTGCTGTCGGCAACCCAGCCACCGGCTGCGCTGGTGCCGATGCGCCACGGCACGCCGAACTTCGCCTCGGACAATCCGGGACCCGGTGCCGCCGAGCCCGATCCGAAGGATCCCGACACCGGCCGCCAGAACAATCAAGGCCTCGAAGGCATGGCGATGACGCCCGACGGCAAGTTCCTGATCGCCGTGCTGCAGTCGGCGGCCAGGCAGGACGGCGGCGATTCCGGCTCGACCCGCCAGAACACCAGGGCGCTGGTCTATGACACGTCCGACCTCGCCCATCTCAAATTGGCGCACGAATATGTCGTGCCGCTGCCGGTGTTCAAGGATGCCAAGGGCAAGACCAAGGTCGCCGCGCAGAGCGAGATCGTGGCACTCTCCGACAAGAGCTTCCTGATGCTGGCGCGCGACAGCGGCAACGGCCAGGGCCTGAAGGGCGACGCCTCGCTCTATCGCCAGGTCAACGTCGTCGACCTATCCACCGCGACCGACATCGCCGGCGGCGCCTTCGACGGCGCTGACAGGCCGGTCGCCCCCAAAGGCGTCGTCGACCCATCGGTGACACCGGCCAAGCTGACGCCATTCATCGACATCAACGACAGTGCCGAGCTCGGCCGCTTCGGCCTGCACAATGGCGCGCCCAATGACCAGGATAACCTGTCCGAGAAGTGGGAGGCGATGTCGGTGGTCAGCGTGCTCGATGCGAAGCTGCCCGACGACTACTTCCTGTTCGTCGCCAACGACAACGACTTCCTCGCCCAGGACGGTTTTCAGGTCGGCGCGCCCTACAAGGCCGAAGACGGCGCCAATGTCGACACCATGTTCCTAGTCTATCAGGTCACGCTGCCGGGTTTGGCCAAGAAGTAACGACCACTGCACGGACGGGCGCGCTTGGCGCGTCCGCCTGGATGGCACCATCAACCAAAAGGCCCGCTCCCGGAAACGGTAGAGCGGGCCTCCTACTTTTACGCGAGTTTTGGTTTTCCACTCAGGTATATTTTCTTGTAAGCCTCGAAAACCGTCTCTAGATCGAATTTATCTTCCAACGCTGGAACAAGATTCAGAAGAGACTTCATTCCTGACAGCAAAGAGAACGCCAGGATCGAGGCCGCCTCCTCAAGTTCGCTTTCGGTGATCGACGGTTCGATCTTCAGCTCAATCCAACCAGGTCGAATTTCATGGAGATGTCGAACGAGCGAGGTCCAGGTCACATGCGCCGCGTCAGCGGATATTTCCCGGTAGACATGGGTCTGCCTGGGAAAGGGCGTCTGTATGTCGGAAATTTGGAACCTCCCCTTTGCCCCGGCACTTCTCCTCAAGAACTCTTGCAAGTGCTTTTCCGCTTCTTTTGCAAGCTTTCCTCTGCCGTTCGCCATGAATTTCTTGGCACGTGATCGCCGACTGACCTCGTCGTCAGATCGCAAGAGATCGATGTATCCGTCCTCGGTCTCAGCCAGAAACAAATGCACCGAGCATTCGATCGCTGAGCGGCAGCTCGATCGAAATGCCAAATCTCTGCCAGCATCAACTAGAACTAATGCCGACTGCGTTTCGGAAAGCAGCCGAGCCAAGAGTGCCAGCGCTGCAGACTTTCTTTCAGCGTGCTCAGCGTCACACAAGTCGATCTTGTCGAGTTCCAACACATCGACGCTTCCTAGAAATTCGCCAAACCAATCGCGCCAAACCTTGCGTATTGGCATAGCCGTCCCCATCCCCATCTGCGGCACTAGCATAACCACATCGTGCCTTGCCTCTCATAGCTTGAGTTGCAGCAACCGGCCAACACATAGCAGGTTCATCCGAACGCCCCGTAGAATCCGCGTGCAGACAAAGCGACCTGATTGAGTCGCGCACAAGCCGCACTGAAATCTTGCGTCACAGTGAGGCTGTCGCAAAGCGACTTTCTCGATGGGCACGCCTGTCGCTACCATGGCGTAGCACTGTCGCTCGATGAATGAGATAGTAGCGACATGGAAAAGCAAATGACGATGTCGAACGGCGCCAAAATCAGGGAACTGCGGGAAGCGGCCGGCATGACCCAGGACAAGCTGGCCGCTATGAGCCGAGTCGACAGACGTACCGTCCAGCGTGCCGAGCAAGGAACACGGCTGCAGATGGAGACTCTGTCGAGCCTGGCTGCTGCACTGGGCGTGCTTGTCGCCAACATTATCGTCAACGGCGCCCGCCACGAAGACATCGACAATCTCGACGCAAAGAGCCTTGTGGTACTAAATCGGATCAGGTCCGGCATGATGTTGATGAATATTGTGCGTGACAGCTATGAGGGAACGATCTCGTGCGAAGCTGAGCCGACATCAGAGAACATCGAGGCCCTGTCAGCGGTCATCACGAAGCTCGAGTCGCTTATGCCTCAGCCTTGGGAACGGCCGCATCAGCGACTGTCATTTCCGCTGTCGGAAAGATTGAAGGCGGCAGTGGAGGTAGGCGAGCAGCTCAGACAACTCGAAGGATGGGGAATCGCTTTTTATGCGGGCACCTACACCGCCCGGACTCAAGTTCCGACGTGGGATGGTGATCACGGTGAAATGTTCATCTCCAGCCGGACCCCGTACGAGCTGGTCACTATCTGTCGCGTGATTGTAGCCCATTCCGGCCAGGGCGACCGGATCACGACTAAGGCCAATGACATCTTTGTCCCAACAAAGCCGCTCTCGGACGCGTCGACCGAAAACGACAAGAAGCCTTTGGACGACGAGATACCTTTTTAGTTCCAATCTAGCTGAGCTGGATTGAGGTATCATCAAACCTGGGACATCCACGAGCTCTCTCAAGCGCTAACGGCGGCGTAATACGAAATTAGGAAATGATTAACCAACACAGTCTATGGTCTCAGGCATGACGAAGAAAATCGTATCCTTTCGGCTCTCGGCACACGAGATCGAGCTCATCGAGAAAAGCGCGCGAAGATTCAAAGTGAGCCGTTCACAGGCTCTCAGCGCGGCCATTCGAGCGTTCGATCACAACTATATGGCCGAAGACGAAACGTTTGTTCAGCGCACTCCCTGGTGGTTCGAATCCCTTGACGGTGACACAAGATGAGCAAGCTGGATCCGAATAAACTTATGATGGTTCTCGCGGTGATCACCCTCGTGGTTATTGCCGCGATGTCGGGATACCGGCTGCAGATCGGCCCGAGCGGACTGACATTTGAGCACAGCGGAGATGCCGATGCTGCTGCAAACTCGAAGCTGATCTCTCCGCCTCCATCCCATTGAGGAATGCAGCCGGCTCTTTGGAGCAAGATAGCTTATCCTCCCTCGGAAAGGTTCGGTCTTGGAGGGGTAGTGTACTGACCGCACGTCGGTGTTTGTCGAATGGTGAGCTGCTTCGCCGCAGTCCACAATTCGTGCAGACTTACTGCAACATCTCCGCGTCCCTCGGCACGCCCGCGTCGATCGGCTCGGCGGTTCTGCTCGACACGGCCATGATCTTGCCGGCAGCCGACAGGTTGGGACGCACGAAGACCTGGGCGGGGCCGTTGACGCGGCTGTAAAGGTCAATGATGTCCTGGTTCATGAAGCGCACACAGCCCGACGATGCGTTCTTGCCGATGGAATCCCACTCCGGCGTGCCGTGCAGTCGGTACATCGTGTCCTTGCCATCGCGGAACAGATACAGCGCGCGGGCGCCCAGCGGGCTCTGCGGGCCGGGCGGCATGCCGTCCTTGTATTTCGCCAATTCCGGCCGGCGCTGGATCATTTCCGGTGGCGGCGTCCAGACCGGCCACTTCTTCCTCGCCTGGACCACGGCGCTGCCGGTCCATCCGAAACCGGCTTTGCCAAGGCTGACGCCATAGCGGATAGCTGTGCCGCCGTCGCGCACCAGATAGAGGAAGTGCTCAGACGTATCGACGACAATCGTGCCGGGTTTCTCTCCGGTCGGGTCAGTCACGATCTGGCGCACGAACTTCGGATCGACCTTGGCGACCGGGATTGCCGGCAGTTGATAGCCCTCGTCGACACGCGCCGCATACATGCTCGCGGCATCGCCGAAAGCCGGATCGCTCGGCGGTGCTGCAACCGGCGGCGGCGGCGCCATGTCTGTTGTGGTGCACGCCGAAAGAGCCAGGGCACCCAAGGCGGATGCACCGAGGAACGCGCGCCTGTTCAGGCGCTCAAAAAATAGCGGAATATCGGACATGACCCCCCCGGCTTATCCAAGAACTGTAGGAATGCGGCCCCACGCATCGAGGATCAATATCCCATTCCGGAAGCTTTGAGAACATGATTAGATCACGGCATGACCTGTCCCGTTGAATCGGCAATCATCGCGCACGCGACTTGAAACGAACCTTCGCCGAGCTGCCCGCCATGGACGAAAAAAATCCCCCGCGCCGGCGCACCGGCGACCTGACCAGCGGCCCGATCCCGCGCACGCTTCTGCTGTTCGCCCTGCCGGTGCTCGGCTCCAACGTGCTCCAGTCGCTCAACGGTTCGATCAACGCCGTCTGGGTCGGCCGTTTCCTCGGCGAATCGGCGTTGACCGCCACCTCCAACGCCAACCTCGTCCTGTTCCTGATCCTCGGCACCGTGTTCGGCATCGGCATGGCGGCCACCATCCTGGTGGCCCAGTCGGTCGGTGCCCGCGACCTGCCCGAGGCGCGCCGCATCGTCGGCACCAGCGCGACGTTCTTCTTCCTCGTTTCTGTTATCCTCGCGGTCTGCGGCTGGATCTGGGTCGACGCCATTCTCAACACGCTCGGCACACCGGCCGATGCCTTGCCGCTCGCCCGCTCCTATCTGCGCATCATCTTCGTCGCCGTGCCGATGATGAACCTTCTGTCCTTCGTCATGACCGTGCTGCGCGGTGCCGGCGATTCACGCACGCCCTTCTTCTTCATGGCTCTGGCCGTCGTCCTCGACATCGTGCTCAACCAATTGCTCATCCGCGGCATCGGACCGTTTCCCGAACTCGGCATCGCGGGCTCCGCCACGTCCACGCTGATCGGCCAGACGGTAAGCGTGATCGCCATCCTGATCGTGCTCTATGTGCGCAGGCATCCGCTGCGGCTGGCCGGCGCCAACCTCGCCCTGCTGCGGCCCGATCCCACCTTGCTTCGCATCGTCGTCGTCAAGGGCGTGCCGATGGGTCTGCAGATGATCGTCATTTCGGCGGCGGCACTGACGGTGATGGGCATCGTCAATTCCTACGGCTCACAGGTCGCCGCCGCCTACGGCATCGCCGCCCAGCTGTGGACCTATATCCAGATGCCGGCGCTCGCCATCGGCGCCGCGGTGTCCTCGATGGCGGCGCAAAATGTCGGCGCCGGGCGCTGGGACCGGATCGGCCGCATCGCCGCCTCCGGTGTCGGCTTCAACCTGGTCCTGACCGGCGCACTGGTTGCAGTGCTGTCGGTTTTCGACCGTTCGGTGCTGAGCCTGTTCCTGAGCAGCGACAGCGCGGCGATCGACATCGCCGTCCACATTAACAATGTCGCCTCGTGGTCGTTCATTCTGTTCGGCATAACCATCGTGCTGTTTGCCACCGTACGAGCCACGGGTGCCGTGATGCCGCCGTTGATCATCCTGGTCATTTCGGTGCTGGTCGTGCGCACCGGCTTCGCCTATTTCATGCGTGGCGTGATCGGCGAGGAAGCGCTGTGGTGGAGTTTCCCGGTGGGTTCGATCAGCTCGCTTGTACTGGCGGCGGCCTACTACCGTTTCGGCCGCTGGCGCACCACGCACATGATCGAGAACAGACCGGCAGCCGGCGAGCCGCCGGACACCGGTCTTGGCGTGCCACGCGGACGCGCGCATCTTTCGCCTGAAACACCGAACGGCTGAAGTACCCGTCAGGCCATGGACATGGCGGCAGGGCCGCAATTGATTTGCCGCACTGCCCGTCACGCCAGACCCGGCGCAAATGAACCTATTTGCAGGAGAAGCCGGGCGCGATCTTGCACTTGCCGGGACGTGGCCTGTGCGGCCGATGGTGCGGAGGACGGTGCGGCTTGTGCCAGTGTGGCGGCCGATGCGGCGGACGCACGATGATGATTGGCGGGCGAACGATTTGGGAGCGTTCGAGATAGCCGGAGCTGGCCCAGCCGCTCACGCCGCCGCCATGGATTCTGCACCAGCCCGGCTGGCAGCCGGTGACATTGACCCTGAAGCCGCCGGGCAGCGTTCCGACCCTGGCATATCCCGCTCCCGGCCCGCTACGGACATTAAGATTGGTCGTGGTGTGGGCGCTGTAAGCGAAGGCTGCGGCGGACGTCCCGAAGACCGCGGCCATTATGGTCGCGAACACAAGCAGAAAACGCAATCTCATCAGTCCCTCCATTCGAATCCGGCCGTTCATCTGCTTCGGCCAAGACTGCCCTGCAAGAGGGAGCGGCCAAGCCAAGAAAAGTCAACAGGTGGGCGGCGTAACCGTTCTGGCCAGCGGGACTGATGCCGGATTTTTCTTGGACATGGTTGAGGAATTTCCCGGTTGCCGCCTATTGCTCTTCAACACCCGCTGACGTTTACTGTCTTTCGACAATCACCGCGGGCAAAGGTGGATCCATGGGCAAAGGCAGGGTCGAGGCATTCACCGACGGCGCATCGCTTTCAGTTTTTCCGCCACCGATGCGGCAAGGTCGGCATAGCGCTCCTCCAGCCGTTCCGCGGCCTTGATGATCGAGAAATCATGGCCGAACTTTTCCAGCGCCATACGCAGCTTCTCGACGAACTCGGCTTGTTTCTCCAGGGCGGAAAAGAGCGTCCTCACCTGCGTTTCGCTGATGTCGGGGTTGGCCAGCATCTGCGGCACCTCGCGGCCCATCTGGTCGCCAATGGCGGTCTGTTCTTTCAGGATTGCAACCCAGTCCGTCAATCAGGAAA
>NZ_RZQI01001551.1:0-627 GCF_003998335.1 Mesorhizobium sp. M7A.F.Ca.CA.002.05.1.1
ATGCCGATATTGCCGGCGGCAAATGCCGCAAAGAAGTTGGCGCCGGTATCGGTCTGCGCGCCCGCCGGCACCAGGTCCTTCTTGACCATCGAGCGGTAGAGATCGATGGCGCCGCGCAGTTGCGGGCTGTCCAGCGTCGCCTTCGAGCCGTCTTCGCTCAGGATGTCGCCGCCCGACGCCCAGATCAGGGGTGTGAAGGTGAAGATGTTGCAGCCGCCGCAATTGCCGGAGAAGTAGAAGCCCTTGATGTTGCCGCCGAGCGCGTTGACCTTCTCGGCATCGGCCGCGATCTCGGCCCAGTTGGCAGGTCCTTTTTCGGGGTCGAGGCCGGCCTGCTTGAACAGCTTCTTGTTCCAGATCAGCACCGAGGCGTCGGCAGAGAAGGGCAGGCCATAGATGTGATCCTTGTAGGTGCCGGTCTTCACATGCGCCGGCGACAGGCTGGCAAAATAGGGCAGGGACTTTGCCCAGTCGGTAATGTCCTCCAATTGGCCGGCTGCGGCGAAGGAGGGCGTGTAGATCAAATCGAGCGACAGCGCGTCGGGCGCCGTGCCGCCGGCGGCCGCGGCGCCGTATTTCGGGATGATCTCGGCATTGGGAATGATGTCGAGTTTGACCTGGTTGGTG
>NZ_RZQI01001552.1:0-626 GCF_003998335.1 Mesorhizobium sp. M7A.F.Ca.CA.002.05.1.1
CTCCTATTCCGAGAATGAATCCCGCATCCGTTCGCTGGTCGACGGGCTCGGCAGCGAGCGCGAAGCCGTCGTCACCCATGCCGAGCGCGTCCGCGCTTCGATCACCGGCGCGCATGAGACGCTGAAGGACGAGATCGGCGCCGCCTCCGACATCATCCGCGACTCGATCCTCAATGCGTCGACCAAATTGTCGATGACGATCACCAATTCCGGCGACACGCTGATCGACCGCATCAACGAAAGCTCGATGTCGATCTTCGATTCCGTCGAAGGCCGGCTCGATTCGATCACCGACCGTCTGTCGACCTCGGGCGAGGCCTTCGCCAGCCTTCTCGACACCCGCATCGCCAAGCTGACGGACACCACTGACGGCCTGACACGGTCGTTGACCGATCTGCTCGACGATCGCACCACAGGCATGGTGTCGCTGCTCGGCGGTGCCGCGCGCACTCTCAATTCCGAATTCGAGGCCAGCCTCAACGGCATCGAGCGGACTCTCGCCGAACGCGGCCAGGCCCTGATCAGCGAGTTCCAGACCCGCGCCGAGGCGCTGGACACCGGAACGCAGAAGCTCAATGCGGCACTCGAGGCCCGTGCCCGCCAGATCAACGAAACGCTGGTCGCTG
>NZ_RZQI01001553.1:0-626 GCF_003998335.1 Mesorhizobium sp. M7A.F.Ca.CA.002.05.1.1
GCGCTGCGCAAGCTCAAGCACCCGAGCAGGTCGCGCAAGCTGCGCAGCTTCCTGGATAGCTGAGACTTACCGATGCAAAGAGTTCAAGGGCGCCAATGGCGCCCTTTTTTGTTGTGCGACGCACTCTTGCGGGCCAGGCCCTTCGGGAGGATAATTTCGGTGTCGGATGCATTTTCTGGGCGACAACCCGGATGCCCGCCCCGGCGAAGCCGCCGTGCTCCGTGGCCCCGGAGGGAGGTGTGCCATGACAAGCTACATCGTGCTGATGAACTGGACGGAGCAGGGTGCCAGGAACATACGCGAGTCACCGAAGCGGCTCGACGCCGCCAGGAGGCAACTGGGAGACATGGGCGGGTCGTTCAAAGCGTTCTACCTGACCATGGGCGAATACGATATGGTGGCTGTGGTCGAAGCGCCCGACGACGCGGTGCTGGCGCGCTTCTCGCTGATGCTGGCGGCAGCGGGCAATGTCAGGACGCGGACGCTGAAGGCCTTTCCCGAACTAGCCTACCGCGAGATCATCACCTCGCTCGGGTGAAGGAATCGGCAGGGTTTCTCGAACGGCGCTGGTTGGTGCCGGCCTGGTTGCGCTTTGCCGCAAGACAGGGCGCTTCGGCGTGATAGAA
>NZ_RZQI01001554.1:0-625 GCF_003998335.1 Mesorhizobium sp. M7A.F.Ca.CA.002.05.1.1
ACCGAGCTGTGGACATTCGTGCGTGAGAATGGCTCGAACTGGAAGCTCTCGGCAATACAACAGGCTTGAGCCCAGGGCGATTTTGTCCAAGGCTTCACAGTTGTCGGCGTTCAGCGCACGATCTTGACGCACATCGGCGTGCCGATCTCGATGGCGCGCCCGGTGTCGCTGAGTATGCCGGTCTCGGCGTCGCGAGCGAAGATCGAGATGCGGTCGGCGTTCTGGTTGGCGGAAAACAGATGGCCGCCTGACGGCGTCAGCGCCAGATTGCGCGGCGTCGCGCCACCACAAGAGATATAGCCGACGAGGCTCAGCGAACCCGTCTGCTGGTCGACCGCCATGATGACGACGCTGTCATGGCCACGGTTGGAGCCGTAGACAAAACGGCCATCCGGCGAGATCTGGATGTCGGCGCAATGGTTGCTGTCGCGCGCCTCGGCCGGCACCGCGGGCTTCGCGTCGATGAGCGTGAGCTTGCCCGAGGCTTCGTCCAGCGCCATCGCCACGATGGTCGAATCCAGCTCGTTCATAACGAAGACGAAGCGTCCGTTCGGATGCAGTGCGAGGTGGCGTGGACCGGCGCCGGATGGCAAAGCGGATTCGGTTAGCTTGGCCAGATTGCCGT
>NZ_RZQI01001555.1:0-623 GCF_003998335.1 Mesorhizobium sp. M7A.F.Ca.CA.002.05.1.1
TCCTGAAGCCGGGAAGCTTGGCCGCGCGGGCATAAACCTGCCGCGCCCGCTGCCACGGGATGCCGAACTTGTTCTCGGCCTTGCCGGTGGAGATCTTCTTGTGGGTCTTGGCGTCGACGTCGGGATTGATGCGCAGCGAGATCGGCGCCACCTTGCCAAGGGCGGTGGCTCGCGCCGACAACAGCTCGAGTTCAGGCTCGGATTCGACGTTGAAGCAAAGGATGCCGGCGGCAAGGGCAAAGTCCATTTCGCGCGCGGTCTTGCCGACGCCCGAAAACAGGATCTTGCCGGCCGGAATGCCGGCGGCCAGCGCCCGGCGCAATTCACCTTCCGAAACCACGTCGGCGCCGGCGCCGAGCTTGGCCAGCGTCCGCAGCACGGCCTGGTTGGAATTGGCCTTCATGGCGTAGCAGACCAGCGCGTCGAGCCCGGCAAAGGACTGGGCAAACACCCGGTAGTGCCTGGTCAGGGTCGCCGTCGAATAGCAGTAGAATGGCGTGCCGATCTGTGCGGCGATGTCGGGGATCGCCACGTCCTCGGCATGGAGCACGCCGTCGCGGTAGTCGAAATGGTTCACGAGAGTGGTTCCGGAAGTTGGGGCGCGATGAGATCGGGTTGAAAGG
>NZ_RZQI01001556.1:0-620 GCF_003998335.1 Mesorhizobium sp. M7A.F.Ca.CA.002.05.1.1
CTGTGCGGCGTGTCGATCCTGGTCTGGTCCGGCTTCGGCACCGGCAATCTGTTCGGCGACGGACTGGCACTGCTGATGACCATCGGCAGCGGCCTCTACATGATCATGGTGCGCGCGTTCCGCGACACGCCGGTGGTGTGGGCCGGCGCGGTTTCGGCGTTCCTGCTGTTCCTGCTCGGCTGGTTCGTCACCGATCCGCTGGCGGTTTCGCAAAGGGATGCCGTTCTGCTCGCCACGTTCGGCGCGTCCTTTGCGTTGTCCTCGATCCTGTGGACGGAGGGCGCGCGGCTCATCCCGCCGGCCGAATCCGGACTGCTCGGCTCGGCCGAAGTGCCGTTCGCGATCCTGTTTGCCTTCCTGTTCCTGGGCGAGATTGCACCAGCCGCCAGCATGATCGGCGGCGTCATCGTGTTGTGCGCGGTGTTCGCCCATGCGGGGCGGGATTGGCTGAGGGCCCGCTCGCAACGCATGGCCGGCCCGCAACGCGTGGCGTCAAATATTTCTTAAAAAAGTGACACAGTCACGGAACCATCATCCGGGTCAGGCATTATGGATGCGACGGGCCATCCCCAAGTCCCCCCAAACCCCTCGGCCCGTCCTACTCCAAGCCGACCGTAAGG
>NZ_RZQI01001557.1:0-618 GCF_003998335.1 Mesorhizobium sp. M7A.F.Ca.CA.002.05.1.1
GATCAGACGATGCGGTCGATATCGCTGTCCGAGAATCCGTATCGCGCCATCATCCGTCGGTGCCAGTCGCTGCCCACCAATTCATCGAGGCAAGCATCGATGCGCCGGAGCAGGGCTGAATTGCCTTTGGCGATCGCGAAGGCACCGGCCGACGGCTGCTTTTCAATCGGGGGAACCTCGACAAGCCCAAGCGGCATATCGGGCCGCCGGGTCAGATAGCCTCGGTGCGCCATCGCAACGCTGGCGTAGGCGTGCACCGCGCCGCTGGCCACTGCGTCCGCCGCATCCGCCTGCGTTGCAAACGTCCTGACCTGCTCGGGCGCGATTCCGTTGTGCAACGCCGTAAGATGCTGAACCTGATCGGTTATGACACCAATCAACGCTGTCCGGTCCTCGGCAATGGATTGGTAGCCGCGAAAGCCACGCGGATTGTGTTTCGCGACCAGCAACCCGTCCTGCAGCGCCCAGATCGGCCGTGTGAAGTCGACAAGCTGCCTGCGCTCTTCGGAGACGAACAGGCCGGTCGTCATGGTCCAACGACCCTCGACCAATCCCGGCAGCAGTTCAGCGAATTCGGCTTCGATCGGCTTAAAGCTCGCCAATCCGAGCATGTCACCG
>NZ_RZQI01001558.1:0-617 GCF_003998335.1 Mesorhizobium sp. M7A.F.Ca.CA.002.05.1.1
TCCCAGAAGGCATGAAGGCGAACGGGCTGCTCGGCCTGTCCTCCAACCAGCAATTCATGGGCTTGCCCGCCGACGCGACCGCAAAGCCCGGCGACTACGCGTTTCTAAGGCCGACGCAGAGCGAAGCCGTGCTGCAGCAGTTCGGGTCGATCGCGGTGTTTTCCGGCGGCCGGATCGCCGATCGCTGGCCGGCGTTGCCGATGGCCTGACCGACTACGCCTTCACCGGTATCCAGATCTCCAGCCCGCCCTTGCCGCTGCGCGGGTCGAATTCGGGGCCGTAGCGTTCGAATTCCGGCGCGTCCGCGATCTCATGCCCGGAGGCCGGCAGCCATTTGTTCCAGATCGTGTTGACCGTCCGGCGGATGGTCGAGATGTGTTCGCGGTGGGCAAAGACCGCATATTTCTGCGCCGGCACCCGCACCCGGTAGAAGTCCCTGGGCAGGTCGGAGAAGTCAGACACTTCGACGCCGCCGATGTAGTCGAAATTGCCGGCATCGTCGCCGTTGACGCAGACGCCATAGGCGACGTCGCCGGTCTCGCCCGGAATGTTGCCGATATAGGGGCCGAAGCGCTGCCACTGCATCGGGATGGCGGCGCTGGTTTCGCAGCTGCAGC
>NZ_RZQI01001559.1:0-617 GCF_003998335.1 Mesorhizobium sp. M7A.F.Ca.CA.002.05.1.1
GCTCGGCGCGGGCGCGCAGCCAGTCGGTCGGATAGAATTCGAAGAAGCCGCCGACTTCCCCGCCCCAGCGCACCGGATCGAGGCCCTTCAGCTCATCGGCGTTGTCATCATCGCGGGAAAATAGGAACTTGCCGGTCAGGCCGGCGCGGAAACCGCCATCATCGACCAGCGCCAGCGAGATGTTGTCGTTGCGCGAGACAAAGCGGGCCGCCGGTCCGGCCTTGCCCAGCGAAATGATCGGCGAGGCGCTGAGCAGGTACTTTTTGCCGCCCTCGAAATTCGGCGCCACCATGCCGGTGGCACCTACGGTCAGATACCAGTCGCCGGACAGCCAGCTGCCCTCGCCCGCATGGGCAGTGCCCGCTCCGCCCAGCACCGCAGCGGCCAACACCAGAGAGATTCTTCCGACCGGACTCATGGCCACTCCACTAACACGACACACACGATTACCGATGACAGCTTTGACGGCCCTTTGGTAAAATTTGATTTAAACCCGAGACATACGCTCGCGCTTTTGCAGCGGTCCCGCTGCCGGTCATCGACTGGACGTTGGCCCGTGCCCGGATTACCTTCCATCCGCAGTATTCCGCAGCCCTCGATGGAGACCGCGACAATGA
>NZ_RZQI01001560.1:0-615 GCF_003998335.1 Mesorhizobium sp. M7A.F.Ca.CA.002.05.1.1
GCTCTGAGCTGTGGTCCGACGAGCCGGGCTTCCTGGAAAGCGTCCAGGCAACCGGCGTCACCGGCATCTGCGGTTCCGGCATCATCGAAGTGGTGGCGGAGATGTATCTCGCCGGCATCATTTCCGAGGACGGCGTCATCGACGGCGGGCTTTCGGCCCGTTCGCCGCGCGTCACCGCCAACGGCCGCACCTTCTCCTACGTGCTGAAGGAAGGCTCTGCCGCATTGACGGAAGATGGGCCGAAGATCACCATCACCCAGACCGATGTGCGCGCCATTCAGCTTGCCAAGGCAGCGCTTTATGCCGGCACCAAGCTGTTGATGGAAAAGCAGAACACCGAGCATGTCGACCGCATCCATTTCGCCGGCGCCTTCGGCTCCTTCATCGATCCGAAATACGCCATGGTGCTCGGGCTGATCCCGGATTGCGACCTCGACAAGGTCTCGGCCGTCGGCAACGCCGCCGGTGCCGGCGCGCGCATGGCGCTGCTCAATCGCGGCTACCGCCGCGAGATCGAGGACACGGTCAGCAAGATCGAGAAGATCGAGACGGCCCTGGAACCGAAATTCCAGGAGCATTTCGTCTACGCCATGGCGCTGCCGACAGCTTCGGGAA
>NZ_RZQI01000155.1:0-9255 GCF_003998335.1 Mesorhizobium sp. M7A.F.Ca.CA.002.05.1.1
CGTATGACCAGCGGGCCGTTCGGGATCAAGGGGGACTGCCACAACTCTACGAGGTCGTCCATCTTGAGGACACCCTTGTCGACCATCTTGCGCAGATTGCCGGAGCTGTAGCCATCCTTGAAGTCGCCGACGCCGGAGGCCCAGGTGGTGCCGGCATCGAAGGTGCCCTTCAGAACTTCAAGGACAAGCTGTTCATGGCCGCCGCCGAAACCGGTCGACGCGAAATAGCTCTTCACATCCATGCCGATGTCTTTGGGCAGCGAGGTGACCGGGACCAGGTAGCCGGAAGTCGAATCGGGATCGGCGAAACCGAGTTTCTTGCCCTTCATGTCAGCGAGTGTCTTGATGCCGGAATCCGCACGGGCGACCATAACCGAATGGTAGCCGGTCGAACCGTCGGTCTGGACCGTCGTCAGGATCGGCTGAACCGCGTCCTTGTTCTCGAGGTAGACCTTGGCGTAGGCGGAAGCGCCGAGTTCGGCATAGTCGAGCGTGCCGCCGAGCAGACCCTGGATGACGCCGTCGTAGTCGGCGGCCGGGAACAGCGAAACTTTCTCGACGCCGAGAACTTGCTTGATGTGGTCGGCGAAGCACTGGTAGTTGCGCAGACGGTCGGCTTCGTTCTCGCCGCCCAGAATGCCGACGCGGAATTCCTTCAGATCCTGTGCCTGGACCGAGCCCATCGCCATGGCCATGACGGAAACGGCACCGAAAAGTATCTTTCTAAACATCTCGTCTCTCTCCTGTTGGTCCCGGCATCGCGCCGGCTGCGTTGGGATATGATGCCCTTGACGCGGGCTGGCGATCCAGGTCGCTCAGTAACCAGGAAAGGCTGGCTCAAGCGGTCCGGCGGATGCGGCGATTTTTTGCTTGATGATGACACTGGTCGAGGTGATGGCCTCGGAGATTTCGCCGCCGCTGCTGTCGGCGCCGTAGACCATGCGCACGGCCTCGCGGTTGAGCTCTTCCGGCGGGCCGTCGAAGACGACCTTGCCGGCAGCCATGCCGATGATACGGTTGCAATAGGTGCGGGCCGTGTCCAGCGTGTGCAGGTTGGTGATCACGGTGATGCCTTCGCGCAAATTGATATCCTGCAGCGAATCCATAACCACCTTGGCGTTGAGCGGATCGAGTGACGCGATCGGCTCGTCGGCGAGGATCACCTTCGGCTGCTGCATCAACGCGCGGGCAATGGCGACGCGCTGCTGCTGGCCACCCGACAAGGTGCCGGCGGCCTGCAGCGCGGTGCGGGCGATATCGAGACGCTCCAGCGCTGCTATCGCCTCGGCTCGTTCCTCGCGGGAGAAGATGCCGAGCAGGTTCGACATGGTGGAGCGGTGATTCAGCCGGCCGAGAAGCACATTGGTCAGCACGTCGAGGCGCGGCACCAGGTTGAACTGCTGGAAGATCATGGCGCAATCGCGCTGCCAGCGCCGTAGTGGCGAACCGCGCAGCTGGGAGACCTCGGCGCCGTCAAAAAAAATCGACCCCTGGCTGGGATCGATGAGACGGTTGATCATGCGAAGAAGGGTCGATTTGCCGGCGCCCGAACGGCCGATGACGCCAACCATCTGACCCTGCGGGATCGCGATGTTGATGTCGCTGACGGCAGTGTTCTTGCCAAATCGTCGGGTGACACCGCGGATTTCGAGCGTGGCGGAATTTGCTGGCATGGGGGCAGGTTCCAGGTCCGGACCATTGATCGTCAGGCTCTCGCCTAGCGCAGCCACATGAACCTGCCGTGTCGCGGTGATGTCAGTTTTGTTACGCTCCACAGGCTGGAGTCTAGTGTCGACCCTGGGTCAGCAGTCGAAGGTGATTTGGAACGCGGGCCTGGCGAGCTGGTGCCATCAAGCGTTCCAGACAAGGGCCGTCATGGCGCCGATGCTGGTGTCGAGAGGCATGTCATGCGGATAGTAGGGGCCGGGGCGGTTTGTGATAATGCCCCGCTGCCCCGCGTCAGTGACCGCCATTCCTGGACGTCGCTATCCACCATATTTCTCTAGGAACGTCTCGGCCTCAAGCTCCCGGAAATCATCCAACGCGGCGCGCAGCCTTGCATGGTCCCAGTCTCACCAGGCGAGCGCCTGGTAGCGTTCGGCCGTGCGGCGATCGAAGCGCTCGCGGATCGGTTTGGCCGGCACGCCGCCGACAATGGTATAGGGCGCGACATCTTTCGAGACCACCGCACCCGCGCCGACCGCGGCGCCATCGCCGACGGTGACGCCGGGCAGGATAGTCGAGCCGTGACCGAGCCAGGTGTCGTGGCCGATGGTGACGCGTTTGGCGCGGCGCTGGGCGAAGAATTCTGTCTCGTGCTCGGCATCGTCCCAGTAGTCCGAGGCGCGATAGGTGAAGTGATGCAGCGTCGGCCGCCAGGTCGGGTGGTTGGTGGCGTTGATGCGAACGCTGGCCGCGATGTTGGCGAACTTGCCGATCGTCGCGCACCAGACGGAGCAGTCCTGCATCATGTAGGAATAGTCGCCGAGTTCGCTTTCCGAGACCCGGCTGCGGTCGGCGATCTCGGTCCAGCGGCCGAGCGTCGAATTCTGTACATCCGCCGTCGGGTGGACCAGCGGCGTCTCGGACAATTTCCTGGTCATGCGGCGATTTTTCCGGACGCGAACGCGGTGACGTCGATGATGCGGTCGGCAACCGCCTCGCGCACGTCGTGGTCATGGAAGATGCCGAGCAGGGCGACATCAGCCGCCTTCTTGGCGGCGATGAGTTCGATCACGACGTCGCGGTTCCTGGCGTCGAGCGAAGCGGTCGGTTCGTCGAGCAGCAGGATCGGATGCTCGGTGATGAAGCCGCGCGCGATGTTAACGCGCTGCTGCTCGCCGCCGGAAAAGGTCGCAGGCGGCAAAGCCCAGAGTTTCTCCGGCAGGTTGAGCTGTGCCAGCAAGGCGCGCGCCTTGCCGCGGGCAATCTCGCGATCCTCGCCGCGCTCGACCAGCGGTTCGGCGACGACATCGAGCGCCGAAACGCGCGGCACGGTGCGCAGGAACTGGCTGACATAGCCGATCGTTTGCCGGCGCACCGCAAGCACGGTGCGAGGGCTGGCGGTGGCCAGGTCGATCAGCCCGTCATCATGCGTGACGATGATCTGGCCTTCGTCGACGGCGTAGTTGCCGTAGAGCATCTTCAGGATCGAGCTCTTGCCGGCACCGGACGGGCCGCCGAGCACGGTGCATTCGCCGGCCCTGATCGAGAACGAGACACCGGCGACAACAGGCAGTTTGATGCCGTCACGCAGATGCATGGTGAAGCTCTTGGCAACGCCGGAAACAACGAGCGGGGTTGCCATCAGAAGGTTCTCCAATCGTCAGTCGTTTGCGCGTCATCGTCAAACCTGCAGAATCGAGGAAACAAGCAATTGCGTGTAAGGCGCGCGCGGGTCGTCGAGCACGCGGTCGGTGAGACCGCTTTCGACGACGCGGCCGTCCTTCATCACCATCATGCGCTGCGACAAAAGCCGCGCCACGGCAAGGTCATGGGTGACGACGATGGCCGCCAGACCAAGATCGGTGACCAGACCGCGCAGCAGGTCGAGCAGGCGCGCCTGGACCGAGACGTCGAGGCCGCCGGTTGGCTCGTCCATGAACACCAGACGCGGGCCGGTGACGAGGTTGCGGGCAATCTGCAGGCGCTGGCGCATGCCGCCGGAAAAGGCGCGGGGCTCGTCGTCGATGCGGTCCTCGTCGATCTCGACGCGCGATAGCCAGTCGACGGCGGTGGCGCGGATCTTGCCGTAGTGGCGGTCGCCGACCGCCATCAGCCGCTCGCCGACATTGGCGCCGGCCGACACCGTCATGCGCAGGCCGTCGGCCGGGTTCTGGTGGACAAACCCCCAGTCGGTGCGCATCAGGAAGCGGCGCTCGGCCTCACTCATGCGGTAGAGCTCGCGGAACTGGCCGTCGCGCATGCGGTAGCTGGCGCTGCCGGAGGAGGGCAGCAGCCGCGTCGACAGGCAGTTGAGCAATGTCGTCTTGCCGGAGCCGGACTCGCCGACCACAGCCAGGACTTCGCCCGGCCACAGGTCGAAGGAGACGTTGTCGCAGCCGACGCGCGAGCCGTAGAATTTGGAGAGCGCCGAGACGCGCAGCAGCGGTTCGTCGGTCATTGCGCCGGCTCCATTTTTTCCGAGGCAAGATGGTTCTCTGAAGCAAGGTGGCCGTGATGGCCGTCCGCCCGCCGCTTCTCGCAATGATCCGTGTCGGAGCAGACGAACATGTGGCCTCCATGGTCGTCGAGGATGACCTCGTCGAGATAGACATTCTCGGCCGCGCACAGCGCGCAGGGCTGGTCGAAGGTCTGCACCTCGAACGGATGATCCTCGAAGTCGAGGCTGACCACTTCGGTGAAGGGCGGCACCGCATAGATGCGCTTTTCGCGCCCGGCGCCGAACAGCTGCAGCGCCGGCGAGCGGTGCATCTTGGGATTGTCGAATTTCGGCGTCGGCGACGGGTCCATCACATAGCGGCCCTCGACCTTGACCGGATAGGCATAGGTGGTGGCGATGCGGCCGTGTTTGGCGATGTCCTCGTAAAGTTTCACATGCATGAGGCCGTATTCTTCCAGCGCATGCATTTTCCGCGTTTCGGTCTCGCGTGGCTCGAGGAAGCGCAAGGGTTCCGGGATCGGCACCTGGTAGACCAGCACCTGGCCCGCCGTCAGCGGATGCTCGGGAATGCGGTGACGGGTCTGGATGATGGTGGCGCTGGCGGTGTCGGTCGTCACCGCGACGTTGGCGACCTTCTTGAAGAAGGCGCGGATCGAGACCGCGTTGGTGGTGTCGTCGGCGCCCTGGTCGATCACCTTGAGCACATCGTCTGGGCCGATGATCGAAGCGGTGACCTGGACGCCGCCAGTGCCCCAGCCATAGGGCATCGGCATTTCGCGCGAGGCGAACGGCACCTGATATCCCGGGATGGCGATGCCCTTGAGGATCGCGCGGCGGATCATCCTTTTGGTCTGTTCGTCGAGATAGGCGAAGTTGTAGGTGGCGATGTCGGTCATGATGCGACCTCAAATCCCTTGGCGTAGCGCGCCAGCCGCTCATTGAGCGTGCCCGTGTGCAGTTCGAACATGTGGTTGTCGTCGTCGTAGAAATAGATCGAGCGGCCCTCGCCCTCGACGCGCGGGCGCGGCGGGCGCATGTCGAGGCCGAGCTTGCCGATGCACTCGGCATAGTGGTCGAAATCGGCGTCATCGATCTTGAAGGCGATGTGGTTGTAGCTGCGCTCCGGCAAGGGCTCGCCCTCCATGATGGCGACCCAGATGTCGCCGATCAGGAAGAATTTTTCGCGCGACACCGAGAACTGCTCGGCATCGCTGGCATAGATTTCGCGTGCGTCGAATACGCCCTCGAGGATCTTGGTCATCCGCTCGAGATCGCGGACGATGAAGGTCATGTGGGAAAGCCCTTCGATCATTCCGCGGCCTCCCGCTTCTCTTCGACCTTCACGGGGTTTTGGTGGGCGTCGTGTTCGGCGCGCATGCGGCGCACGAGGTCGAGTTCGGCCTGGAAATCGACATAGTGCGGCAGCTTCAGATGCTCGACGAAGCCGGTCGCCTGGACATTGTCGGAGTGTGAGATGACGAACTCCTCGTCCTGGGCCGCGGCGACGACATCCTCGCCGAGCTCCTTCGCGCGCAGCGCCCGGTCGCAGAGCGCCATCGCCATCGCCTTGCGCTCGCTCTGGCCGAAGACCAGGCCGTAGCCGCGGGTGAACTGCGGCGGCGCCTTGGCCGAGCCTTTGAACTGGTTGACCATCTGGCATTCGGTGATGCGGACAGTGCCGAGCGGGACAGCGAAGGGCAGTTCGGGAACGTCGAACTCGAGCTCGACCTCGCCGATGCGGATCTCGCCGACGAAGGGATGGTTGCGGGCATAGCCGCGCTGGGTGGAATAGCCGAGCGCCAGCAAAAAGCCCTCGTCGCCGCGCGACAGCGCCTGCAGGCGGATGTCGCGCGCCATTGGGAATTCCAGCGGCTCGCGGGTGATGTCGCCGGGGACATGGTCCTGCGGCATGTCGCCATCCGGTTCGATCAAGCCTTCGCGGGCGAGGATGGCCGAAACGCGCGGCATGGCTTGCGCTTCCGTCTCGCGCAGCAAGGGCTCGGCGACCTCGGCCCCCGCGGCAAGCTCGGGATCGAGCAGTCTGTGCGTGTAGTCGAAGGTGGGCCCGAGCAATTGGCCGCCGGGCAGATCCTTGTAGGTCGCCGACACGCGCCGCTCGACCAGCATGGTGGCGGTGTCGATCGGCTTGGAGTAGCCGAAGCGTGGCAGCGTGGTGCGATAGGCGCGCACCAGGAAGATCGCCTCGATCATGTCGCCGCGCGCCTGGACGATGGCGAGCGCGGCCAGCTCCCGATCGTAGAGCGAGCCTTCGCTCATCACCCGGTCGACGCCGAGCGCCAGCTGCTCGACGATCTGGTCGAGGCGAAGCGCCGGCACCGAACGGTCGCCGCGCCGGCGGTCGGCAAGCAGGCTGTGGGCGTTGGCGATTGCGGCTTCGCCACCTTTTACCGCGACATACATCTTACGCCTCCATCGTCTTGATGCGCGTCGTGCGCGGCAGGCAGGCAATGCCGCCTGATGTGACGAGGATGATGTCGACGCCACGCGGAAAGCGCTTGATGTTCTGTTTCCACTGCTCGACGAAATGGCGCGGCATCTGTGCCGGCGCGATCGTGGCGCTGGTTTCGATGCCGGGACCTTCGAGCAACAGCGGCGTGCCGGAGACGAGATCGCCGACTTGCAGGATCAACGTGGTCGAACGGTCGGGATAGTCCTGCGTGCCCTGCGAAAAACCATCAAGCGACATCATCTCGGCCGGGGCCGCGATGAAGGCGAAATGCGCATCGGCCGGTGTGTTGGCCACGGGCGCGCCAGTGTGGAACCCAAGCCAGGATCTGATCGCGGCGGAAGCTTGCAGGGCCTGGTCGAGCCAGAGCGGGGTGTCGTTATCGCACAGCGCCAGTGCGATGGCGCCGGCGGTCGCCGAGAGCGGCGCCGGCGGGCGGGCGAAGGCCGGCAGCGGCTGCACGCTGCCGGGCCGAGCCATTGCGTCCATGACGGCGCGGAACACGGTCTGGGCGTCGAAGACCGGATCGGCGAAACCGCCCTCGATCGATTGCGCTGCAATGTCCATCAGTCTTCTCCGCGAACCATGGTGAAGAAATCCACCTTCGTTGCCGCCGTCTCGGCGCGGCGTTTTTCATGCGCTGCGGTTAGAGCCGACCGCAGGGGCGCTATCAGCCCGGTCTCGACCTCATTGCGGCGGGCAGGGTCCTGCCACAGCGCGTCGGCGATGGCCGCCAGCTTCGCCTTCTGCTTGTCGCGGCCAAGCGCATAGCAATGGCCGACCTGACCGGAGGGCAGCCGGACGGTGGCGCGGGTAACGGTCGCCTCGCCGACATTGAAAGGGGCGCCGCCGCCGCCGATGCGGCCGCGCAGGGTGACAAGGCCGGTTTCGGGGCCGCGCAGCAACTCGGCGTCCGAAGGCAGTCCGGCCTCATTCCAGAGCCGTACGATGTCATCGCCGCTGGATTGCGCAAGGGTTGCCATGGCGGCCTTGCGCTCGGCCTGGTCGCGGGCTTCCTGTCCTCGCATAAGCTATCGTCCTCGTGGCTAAATTTGTCTATTGATATAGACAACTATACAAATTATACCTATTATCTAGCGCGTGTCCATGACGGGTGGATGACAGCGATAGAAGACTGGGCGCTGGAAGGTGGGGGGCAATGAGGGTCGGGCGGCTGTCAGCGGACGGCATCGAGCGGCGCAGTGGCGTTTCGCTGTGGCGGCAGATTGCCGACAAGATCCTGCATGCGATCGCCATCGGCGATTTCACGGAGAATGCAGCGCTGCCGCCGGAGGTGGCGCTGGCAGAACGCTATGGCGTCAACCGTCACACGGTGCGCAGCGCCATATCGGCCCTTGTAAGGGAAGGCGTGCTGCGGGCCGAGCAGGGGCGCGGCACCTTCGTGCTGTCGCGCAAGCGGCTGTCCTATCCGATCGGGGCGCGCACACGCTTTTCGACAGGACTGCAAGGGCAGACGACGGAACGGCACATCGTCCTGCTCGCCTCGTCGGTCGAGCCGGCCAGCCAGCGCGTCGCCGAGGGACTGGGTCTTCCCAAGGGAGCCGATGTGATCCGGTTGGAAACGCGCGGCGAAGCCGACGGACGGCCGGTGTCGCGCGCTGCCGGCTGGTTCGAGGCCCGGCGCTTTGCCGGCATCGATGCCGCGATGGCGGAAACAGGCTCGATCACCGCATCGCTGGCGCGGTTCGGCATAGACGACTATCTCAGGCAATCGACCGTGCTGTCGGCGCGCCATGCCGATGCGGCGGACCTTGCCGACCTCGACCTGCAGCCGGGCGCCATCGTGCTGGTCACGGTTGCCGTCAACGTCACGCCGGACGGCCAGCCGATCCAGTTTTCCGAGTCGCGGTTTCCGGCCGAACGGGTGGAGCTGAAGCTGTCGGCGCTGTAGGGAGTGGACAGCTCGGTCGCGCTTATTTTTCAGCGACTTGGCGTTTGAGGACCGCCTTCCCCCACTCCGTCTCGGCTTCGCCGAGCCACCTCTCCCCCCTCCGGAGGGAGAGGAAGGAGCCCGCCTTGCTAAGCTCGCACCCTTCCTCTACCCCGTCGATCGGGGGAGAGGTGGCTCGGCGAAGCCGAGACGGAGTGGGGGTCGACCTGCGCGGGCGTCTTCAATTCGGACCGGCTTCGCCGTCTGCCATGTTATGATCCGACCTCGATCACAGCCTTGATCAGGCCCGATTTCTCATGTGCCCAACGAGCCAGATCGCGCGGCGTGCCGGCGAGTGTGGTGCGGTGTGTGACGAGCTTGGCCAGGGGAACGGCGCCGTTGCGGATCGAGGCGGCGACGTGATCGAAGTCGGCGCGCAAGGCGTTGCGGCTGCCGATCAGCGTCATCTCGCGCTTGTGGAATTCCGGATCGGAAAAGCTGATGTCGTCCTTGACAACAGAGACCAGTACCAAGGTGCCGCCATGCGCGACATGGGCAAAGGCCGACTGCACCGACTGGGTGTTGCCGGTGGCGTCGAAGACCACATCGAAGCCTTCGCCTGATGTCGCTTGCCTGACCAGATCGGGCACCGCGCCGCGCGAGCCGTCGAGGGTCTGGAAACCAAGCTCATTTGCGGCGAAGGCGAGCCTTTCACTGCTCATGTCGAGCAGCGTCACGTCGAGTTCAGCGATGCGGGCGAAGATGGCGGTGCCG
>NZ_RZQI01001561.1:0-614 GCF_003998335.1 Mesorhizobium sp. M7A.F.Ca.CA.002.05.1.1
CCGCCGCGCATCTCGCCGCACAGGGAACGGCATCTTCGACGCAGGCAGCAGCGGCAGCCCAACTGCTGGTGACCGGCAATCTCGGCGAAGCAGCACAACATCTGCCCCAGGCTGGAGCCATTGTTCTGGTCCAGGCCTACGAGGCGGCGTTCGACAGGCTGCTGATCGTGCTGGCGGCAATCACCGTCATGACCGCCATCGTCGTCTTCCTTGGCCTGCGTCGCGGATCGGCGTCGGAACACGAGACCGTCGCTCTGCCGGCAGGCCAGGAAGGGTAGCTGTCAGCGGACGAGCCCCGCTGTCAGTCGAGCCTGTGCATCAGGTCCTCATCCAGCCAACGGCCGAAGAAATAGACCAGTTGCTTGTGCCACCATGGCCAGTCGTGGCTGACATCGCCGCCCCAATAATCGACCCAGGCGGGAATGGATTTGTCGCGCAGGATCTGTTCCAACTTGCGCGTCTCGACCAGCATCCGCTCTTCCCAGGCGCCCTGGCCGCAGCAGAAGATCAGCCTGAGCGCCTTCAGCCGGGCCAGCAGTTTGGGATCGACGATGCCGGGCAGATAGTCGAGCGGCGAGTTGTAGAAAATGTCGCCCTCGAGCGCTTTGCCGAAG
>NZ_RZQI01001562.1:0-609 GCF_003998335.1 Mesorhizobium sp. M7A.F.Ca.CA.002.05.1.1
GCAATCGAGCGGGTCGAGCCCAGTTGGTCGATGGCATAGGCGCCGATCAGGTGCTTCTTCGCCGCCTTGAGCTCGGCCCCGGTCGGTCCTTGCTGCGCCATCTGCTTTACCACATCTCGCACGATGCTCAGTGTTTGGGCAGCGCAGTCCGAGCGTGTCTCTGTCGTAACCAGAAGCGAGTCAAGGGTTAGTTCAGAGCTGACGTGATAGGCAAGGCCGCGTTTTTGACGTACCTCCTCGTAAAGGCGGGAAGTCAAGTATGAGCCGCCAAGGATGTCGTTCAGCAGCACGGCCGCGTAGAAATCCGGCGCGCTAGGCTTCACGCCAGGCCAGGCCAACGTCAGCGAAGTCTGCGGCAGGTCGTAGTTCTCCTCCACCAGTTGACCGAGTTTCGGCGCGACATCGTAGACGGGGACGAGGGTTTGTTGCTCAGGCAAATCACCAAACAGCTGGTCAAGCCTTTCCCTCAACGTGTTCGCGTCAATGTCACCCACCACGGCAATATGGAGCCCGTCGCGAGCGAAAATGGCCTGGTGGAAGGCGCGGAGGTCGGACGGCGTGATGCCGGGGAGGCTCTCTTTTGTGCCTTCTCCCGGCCTTGAACAAGGA
>NZ_RZQI01001563.1:0-608 GCF_003998335.1 Mesorhizobium sp. M7A.F.Ca.CA.002.05.1.1
GCGTCTCGATCAGGTCCTCATCGCCAAGACCCGGCGCAAAGAAGCCGTGTGCGCCGGCTTTTTCGAAGGCCTGCGCGCGCTCGATGGCCTGGTCGAGCAGGACGTCGTCATGCGCATCCGGTTTCGCCTTGAGGAAGATGTCGGTTCGGGCGTTGATGAACGCCGGTATGCCGGAGGCCTTGACGGCCGCTGCCGCAGCTTCGATGCGTTTTACCTGAACAGAAATGTCGTGCAGGCCGGTGCCGCCGACAACCTGGTCTTCGAAATTGAAACCGATAGCGCCGGCCCGTAGCGCCAACGTCACCGTGCGAGCCACAATCTCCGGATCGACGCCGTAGCCGCCCTCGAGGTCCATGGTCACCGGCAGGTCGACGGCAGTGACGATGCGCTTGATGTTGTCGAGCGCCAGCTCCAGCGGGATTTTCTCGCCATCGGCATAGCCGAACGCGGCAGCCACCGGCCAGCTTCCGGTGGCGATCGCCTTGGCGCCCGCTTTCTCGACGATCTTGGCCGAACCCGGATCCCAGACGTTGTAGAGAACGATCGGGTTTCCCTTGACGTGGAGGGAATGGAACGTCCGCGCACGCTCGATCTGCTCGGTCATGGTG
>NZ_RZQI01001564.1:0-607 GCF_003998335.1 Mesorhizobium sp. M7A.F.Ca.CA.002.05.1.1
ATTTCTTATGGTTGACGAAATTTCGTGGATTGCTCCATTTTTCGGCCGCCAGAGAGGTCTGTCGACCGAAACCTTAGCATGCGGTTTTGTCCGGTCCATCCAGTCGTGGCGTGGACGCGCCGGCTTCCTGGCTGCACTGCTCCATCGTCTTGTCCAACCTTCCTGACCGAAGTCGCGCGGTTGGCTTCTCGTCTCTTGGCCGCTGTCTGGCCGGCTGCCGCCGTCTAGTTCAGCGGCAAACGGCGATAGGTTCCGGGCTTTGCCGGG
Organism: Mesorhizobium sp. M7A.F.Ca.CA.002.05.1.1; assembly: GCF_003998335.1. Lineage (NCBI taxonomy): Bacteria > Pseudomonadati > Pseudomonadota > Alphaproteobacteria > Hyphomicrobiales > Phyllobacteriaceae > Mesorhizobium > Mesorhizobium sp. M7A.F.Ca.CA.002.05.1.1. Next base: position 268 of record NZ_RZQI01001564.1, read on the forward strand.
TCATGATACTTGTTGCACGGTCCTTTCTCGGTAAAGTCTCTGTGACAGGCAGCGAGGTTTTCGCGCGACAAGGTGACGCCGAGACCAGGACCTTCCGGAACGCGCACGAAATTGTTTCTCGGCGAAAACGGCCCTTCCTCGGTGACATCCATCGGCAGCATGCGAAACAGCGACTGGTTCGGCTCCCTGATCCAGCCAAGTGCCGCGCACAGGTGCAGATAGGCGGCACTGCCGATGCCGCTGTCGCCGCTGTAGCACCAGAAATCGATGCCGGCGTGCTCGCAGGCGCCAACGAAGCGCAGTAGCCGGCCGATGCCGCCATGCGTCGTCGGGTTGCCGA
>NZ_RZQI01001565.1:0-607 GCF_003998335.1 Mesorhizobium sp. M7A.F.Ca.CA.002.05.1.1
GTGCGCCGGAGACGGCGAAGGCCGTGGCGATCACCCGGTTCGCCTTGATACCCATCAGCCGCACCGTGGCGAAATCGCGCGACGCCGCGCGGATGGCGAGGCCGAGCGTCGAACGGTTGAGGAACAGCACCAAGGCGAGAATGGTCAGGCCCGAGACGATAAGCTCCATCACCTGCAGCGACGACACCGCAAAGGGGCCGAAGAACCACATCTGGTTCAGCCCGTTGAGGATCGAGACCGACTGCGGCTTTGGCGAGATCAGCAGCATGAACAGGTTCTGCACGACGATCGAGACGCCGAAGGCGGTCAGCAGCCCGGTCGTCGTCGGCGCATAGCGCACCGGCCGGAACGCCACCCGCTCGAAGGCGATGGCCGCAAGTGCGGCGGCAGCGACAGCAAGCAGCACCGCGACGATAGGCGAAGTCAGTCCGAGCGCCGCCGCCAGGAACACGCTGTAGGCGGAGACGCCGATGATCTCCCCATGCGCGAAATTGACCAGGCCCATGATCGAGAACACCACCGCGAGGCCGAGCGCGACCAGCGAATATTCCGCACCGAAAGCCAGCGCATTGAGAAGCTGCTGCAAGGCATAATCCATGTCGCCGCC
>NZ_RZQI01001566.1:0-602 GCF_003998335.1 Mesorhizobium sp. M7A.F.Ca.CA.002.05.1.1
CGCAAAGAGCGCGCCATGAAACAGAATACGCTCTATCTCGTCATTGGCGCGCTCGTCGTCGTGGTCATTGCCCTCGGCATCTACGTCTATCGCGAGCAGACCAAACCCAAGGGCGTCGAACTCAAGATCGACGACAAGGGCATTTCGATCCAGCAGAACTGAGCCGTCGAACGGCACATGCAGGAGCACGACATGGTGGCTTCTGACGCTCCGGAAGACGTCGATCAGCCCAGAATTACCGTTGCGGAATGGGAGAGGCTGAACAGGCCGCCAAGACGCGAGGCGCTGCTGCGCTATCATTGGCGGGTGTTTCGCTTCCTGAGGACATCCGCGCCGGTCAGCGAATTGCAGGGGCGAGAGCAGGCTTTCCGCGATACGATCATAGCCACCGTAGCCTTCAACCGGCCCGAAATGATCGAATGGCAAATCCACCTGGTACGCAGATACCTGGCCGAGCACGAAAGCTACATCGTTTTCGACAACAGCAACAAGGACGATGCAAGGGAAGCGATCCGCGATCTCTGCCGTCGCCAGCATGTCCCCTATGTGGCATTGCCGAAGAACAGGCTGGTCGTCAGCAGATCGCACGGTCAAGCGCTCAA
>NZ_RZQI01001567.1:0-601 GCF_003998335.1 Mesorhizobium sp. M7A.F.Ca.CA.002.05.1.1
CGGGGGTGTTAAAGACACCCGCGCACCTCGACACCGCCCCGCCGCAGGCGCCGCCGACCGTCGAGGACGACGATTTCACACCGGCCGACGGCGGTCCGGCAAAACCCGGCGCCGCGGACCAGGCGCGCGACTGGATCAATGTGTTTTCGCCGGCCGATGCATCCCATGTCAGCGCGCCGTCTGACGCCAGGGCCGAGGTGATGAAGGACGATACCGGTTCGTTCCTGCGCATCCGTTCCGGCGCGTCCGGTTCGGCGATCAGTTTCGACGTCGGACAAGGCGTGCTGGAGAAGCTGGCCGGCAAACATGCCGTGTTCGACATCATTGCCCGCTCCGAAGAAGGCAAGGAGACGCAGATTTCGGTCGACTGCAATTTCGGCGAACTCGGCGACTGCGGCCGCAAGCGCTATGCGGTCGGCCAGCAGCAGAACGAATATCTGTTCGATGTGCAGTTTCCCGACAAGCGTCCGGGCTCGGCCGGCACCATTGCCATCAATTCAGACTTCGACAAGCAGGGTAAGGCCGCGGACATCTACGAAATCCGCGTTTCGATCGAGCCGTAAGAGCGCTGAACGGTCTAGCGGTCGAGCAGCGCCTGTAG
>NZ_RZQI01001568.1:0-595 GCF_003998335.1 Mesorhizobium sp. M7A.F.Ca.CA.002.05.1.1
GGGTGCATGGCGATGACGGCGTCGAACGAGGACCCAAGCCGTTTCAGGAGCCGGGCGGTAAGACCAATCTCCATTTCGACCTGCACCAACGGAAATCGCTCGGCGATGCCAGAAAGGAGGCGCGGCAGGATCTTGGTGCCATAATCTTCCATGACCCCGATTCGAACCTGTCCGGCCACCTGCTGACCGGAAACACGCGCAATCGCCTGCTCATTGAGAGCAAGTATGCGGCGGGCATCGATCAGAAAGCCCTCCCCGGCGGCGGTGAGTTCAACGCGGGCTGTCGAGCGCCGGAACAAGATGGTCTCGATGCGCTCCTCAAGACGTTTCACCTGCAAGCTGACGGCCGCCTGCGTTCTATTGAGCTGCTCGGCGGCTCGCGTGAACGAGAGTCGCTCGGCAACGACGACAAAGGCCCGCAGAAGGTCCGGATCGAGATTCGGGATACTCATAGTGGAATGTTATCAAACTCATTGAGCTTATTCGATTCCTTATGGCCCGCCTTCCCGATATCCCCGGTTCCGAGCCAGCAAGGTCGGGAACCATGGAAATCACAGGAGTGCTCGCCGCGATTCTCTCCAGCGCTTTCGGGGGC
>NZ_RZQI01001569.1:0-594 GCF_003998335.1 Mesorhizobium sp. M7A.F.Ca.CA.002.05.1.1
GGCTACTATATCGAGGTGACCGCCAACCATCATGCGGTGATGACCGGCAGCGACGGCGCCAAGGCGCGCTTCATCCACCGTCAGACCATGGCCAACGCCATGCGCTTTACCACGACCGAGCTTGCCGAACTCGAGACCAAGATCGCCAATGCCGCCGACCGGGCGCTCAACATCGAACTGGCCGCCTTCGACGCGCTGACGGCGGAAGCGGTCGGCGAGGCGGAGAAGATCCGCGCCGGTGCCGATGCGCTGGCTGTGCTCGATGTCTCGGCGGCGCTCGCGCTGCTTTCGGAAAGCGAAGCCTGGTGCCGACCAGTGGTGGATTCGAGCCTCGCCTTCGAAATTGCGGGGGGGCGGCATCCCGTGGTCGAACAAGCGCTTCGCCGTTCCGGCGATGGCCCGTTCGTCGCCAATGATTGCGACCTGTCGCCGGAGGGCAGCGCCAAGAACGGTGCGATCTGGCTCCTGACCGGCCCGAACATGGGCGGCAAGTCGACGTTCCTGCGGCAGAACGCACTGATCGCCATCCTGGCCCAGACCGGCTCCTTCGTGCCGGCGACATCGGCCCATATCGGCGTCGTCGACCGGCTGTTC
>NZ_RZQI01001570.1:0-593 GCF_003998335.1 Mesorhizobium sp. M7A.F.Ca.CA.002.05.1.1
GCATTCATCGGGATCATGTCCTCGACCATGACGCGGAAGGCATAGAGCACGGCGGCTCGGGCGACCGGTTCCGGCGCGTTGAAATTATTCTTCATCACCGGCGAGGTGCCGGTGAAGTCGACGGTCGCCTCGCGCTTTTGCCGGTCGACCGTGATCTTCACCTTGATGATTTGGCCGGTGTCGGTCGGGTACTCATACTCAGAACTGTCGGGCAGCCGCTCCAGCACGCGGCGCACGCTTTCGGCGGCATTGTCCTGGACATGGCCCATATAGGCCTCGACGACATCGAGGCCGAAATGCGTGACCATCTTGCGCAGTTCCGCGACGCCCTTCTCGTTGGCGGCGATCTGCGCCTTGAGGTCGGCGATGTTCTGGTGCGGATTGCGGGCCGGATAGCGGTGGTCGGTGAGCAGCGTTTCCAGCTCCTTCTCGCGGAATTTTCCGCGATCGACGATGCGGAAATTGTCGAACAGCACGCCTTCCTCGTCGACCGTGGTGGCGAGCGGCGTCATCGAGCCGGGTGCGGTGCCGCCAATATCGGCATGGTGGCCGCGCGAGGCGGCCCAGAACAGGATTTCCTCCCCCCTTGAGGG
>NZ_RZQI01000156.1:0-9217 GCF_003998335.1 Mesorhizobium sp. M7A.F.Ca.CA.002.05.1.1
AGCCAGAACACCAGATTGGTCACGGTCACCGCCACCACGAACTGGTGATGCAGCCCTTCCGGAATCGCCGTTTCGTAACTGTCGGGCTGCGGTGCACCGACAACATGCGGCACGACGATCAAAAGGACGGCAAGGATCGCCAGCGGCAGCGACTTGCGAAACGCGATCAGGCCGAGACCGGCAGCGGTTGCCGCCACCGTCGCCCACCACCAGATCTGGCGCTGGGTGAGATCGGCGGCCGGCATGGCCGGCAGTTCCGGCGGCAGGCCGAGGCCAGGCGCCAGCGTGAACACGGCGAAGCCGGCCAGGCCCCAGAACACGCCCTGGCGCCAGCCACCGATGCCGCCGGCGAATTCGGAGACCGCGACCAGGATCAAGGCGAAGCCGATGCCGGTGACGATGTTGGCAAGCACGCTGAAGGCGAAACGCTCGAAACCATCTGCCGGCGCCCAGCCTTCGTCTGCCGGAGCGGCTTCCGCCGCCGGGGCAGCAGAGCTCATGGCATCTCCCGCCGGTGCAGTTGTGCTCATGGCATTGCTATCCGTTGCGGCCGGAGCGGCATGGTCATGGTGATGCCCGCCGCCCGCCTGTTCGTAGACTTCCGCCTTCAGGATCAGCGGCACGGTGGCATAGGCTTGCAGGCAGGCGAGGACGACGCCGGCCACGAGCCCTGCGATCGCCGCGATGAACACGACGTTGCGAAACAGGTTCATGATGTCAGCCCCTCGTCAGTGGCAGGGAAACGCCATCGAATGGCGATAGTCGTGAGCCGCATTGTGGACCGCATCGATATGCGAGAAGCCGACAAAGCCCATCACGAAAACGCCGAGCAGCGCGGCAAGAGCGAGCTGCATGAAGCGCGACTGCGAGGAGACGGAGGTGCCGAGGGAGACGGAAGCGGTAGTCATGTCTTGTCCTTTCGCCCTCCACCCGAGGGCATCGAAGTCAGTTTCCTGTCGCCGGCAGGTCTCCTGGCTCACGGATCAGCGTCCTTCCCCACCTTCCCGAAGAAAAAATCCTCAGTGGTTTATGGAGAGGACTACCGCACACAGTTGCGGGGGCAGCCACGGCATTGGGCGAAATTCGCCCTCACCGCATTCCCTCTTGGCTCCAAAATGGAACCGGCGACACCGGTGACTATAGGCAGAATCCTCGCTTCCGGCAAACCAAATTCCGCCGGTGACCATTGCGAATGCGCCATGAAGGTCAAAGTGATTTTGGCAGATAGCGCCACGTCACAAAGCCGCAGACCGCCGCCAGCAGACCGAGCGTGACGAACACCGAGCCCAGGCCGAAGAAGGCCAGCGCCACTGAATAGACCAGCGGCGGCGTCAACTCGGAAAAGTCGAGATAGGTGCGGTAGACCGCTGCCATCTGAGATCTTTCATAGGAGCGCACCGAGCGCATGAAGGCGGTCGAGCCGAGGGCGTCGAGCGCAATGGTGAAGAAGGCACCGCAGAGCAGGAAGGCGCCGGTAAGCAGCGGCACGGTTTCGCCGACGAAGCCCGCCGCCAAAAGCGCGGCCGACATGGCGAAATAGGCGAATGTCATGGTCCCGCGGCCACCAAAGCGCTTTCCTGCCTTGCCCCAGAAAATCGCCATGAACAACAGCGCGTTGCCGGCCGAAACCAGCAGGCCGCCGGCCAGCTTGCCCTCACCTGTGATGACCATGAACAGCGGCCCATAGACGAAGAACGTCGTCCAGAAGCAGGAGCGCCCAAAGGCGATCAGCCAAGCCAGCCTGAGCCTGGGCTGCGCCACGAAGCGGCCGATATTGGCGAGCGGATTGACGGGGCGCGTCTTGCCCGGACGGATAGACTGGTTGTCGCCGAGGCGGTAGGTCCAGAACAGCGCCAGCAGGCCAAACGCGAACACCGCGACCGTACCATGCGCGGCATAGATGCCGAAGCGCGTGTAGAGGAAGATGCCGAGCGTCGGCCCACCGGTCCAGGCCAGCATCGACCACGCCATGCGCAGCGATTCGGCCTGCATGAAGTCGGTCTTGCGGATGTGGTCCATGATGTAGAGGTTGAGCGTGATCGACAGCGCGCTGGCGCCCATCACCCGGCACAGCATGCCGGCCAGTTGCCCGGCAAGCGTGTCGGTGACGAAGAACAGCGAGCCGACGGCCAGCAGGCAGGCGCCTGCCGTGTAGACCCAGCGCCGGGCAAAACGGCGGATCAGCATCGGCATGAACAATGTCACCGACAGCCCGAGCATCGCCACGACTGTGTAGAGCATCGACACGATCTGCTCGTTGTGCAGGATCTCGTAGGCCTGGATCGGGATGACGCTCGACACCGTGGCGCGGGCGAAGGATTCGACCGCATAGAGCGACGCGAAGGTGCGCGCGTCCGCGGCCTTGAGAGCCGGCAGCCAGATTGGATGGCGCACATGGGTGGACATTGCTTTCCCCGAAGCAGATTCACCGGGTCAAATCTGACGTGGCGATCCCAGCGCCAATAAGAGGAAACCGACGCGCATCCGGCAAAAGCGAAGCCGGCCAAAGGCTTCCCTGCACTGGCCCAATGCCGCGGCTGATCCGGGTTGTCGGCAGAGTTGCCGGTCTTCTTTTGTGCCGGGCAACCGTGATAGTCCTCCAGCGGGGCTGAATCAGAATGCGAGACCATGAGCATCCAAACGCCGACCGCACCCGTTCCGGATCGACCAAAGCGCATCGTCGCTATCGACATCGTGCGCGGCATCGCGCTGATCGCCATGGCGAGCTACCATTTCACCTGGGATCTGGAGTTCTTCGGCTACACCGATCCCGGCCTGACCGCCTTCGGCTGGTGGAAGATCTACGCGCGTTGCATCGCTTCGACCTTCCTGTTCCTGGTCGGCGTCAGTCTGTACCTCGCCCATGGCCGACAAATCCGCTGGAACGGCTTCTGGAAGCGGTTCGCCATGGTCGCGGGAGCCGCGATCGCGATATCGGTCGTCACCCGTATCGCCACGCCGGATGGATTCATCTTCTTCGGCATCTTGCACGAGATCGCGCTGGCCAGCCTGCTCGGCCTCGCCTTTCTGCGGCTGCCGGCACTGCTGACGCTTGTCGTCGCCGCGCTCGTCATCGCGGCGCCTGTCTATCTGCGCCTCGAGGCGTTCGATCACCCATGGCTGTGGTGGGTCGGCCTGTCGGCGAACAATCCACGCTCCAACGACTACGTTCCGCTGTTTCCATGGTTCGGCGCCGTGCTTGCGGGCATCGCGGTGACGAAACTTGCCGCCGGTTCAGGCGTACTTGCCCGGCTTGCCGAATTGGCGCCCGGTCGCTGGGCCAACCCGCTGGTCTTTATCGGCCGGCACAGCCTGGCGTTCTACCTGATCCACCAGCCATTGCTGATCGGCTGCATGTGGCTGTTCTCGCAGATCATGCCGGCACAGGTCGAAACCCCGCAGGTGAATTTCCTCAAAACCTGCCAGCTGTCCTGCGAGCAGTCGCGCGACACCGAGTTCTGTACGAGCTACTGTGTCTGCATGCTCGATACGCTCGAGGGCGAGGCAACGCTTGATCGGCTCTACAACAACGACCAGACTGCGGAATGGAAGACGCATCTGTCCGATCTCGCCGGCATGTGTACCGCCAAGACCGACAGCAAGTTGATGGAGGAAGGGGTCAAATGACCGAGAACCAGCCGAAGCCGGGGCTCATACCGTGGCCGCCGCTGATCTACACCGCCGCCATCGCCATCAGCATCGCGCTGGGCCTGCTCTATCCCCTGCCCTGGATCGGTGACCTCCTGGGCGATATTCTTTTCGCCACCGGCTGGGTGGCGCTGTTTGCCGTCGCCGCGCTCTGGGTCACCGCGATCCGCACCATGGTCCGCGCCAAGACCACGCTGAACCCGAACGCTGTGCCCGATCACCTGGTCACCACGGGTCCCTTCGGCATCACCCGCAATCCGATGTATCTGGCCAACACCCTGCTGTTGATCGGGGTCGCCTTTGTCTCGGGCATCGTGTGGTTCCTGCCACTCGCGTTCATCGCCGCCTATGCCACGCAGAAAATGGCGATCGAAGGCGAGGAAAAGGTGCTGGCGGCAAAATTCGGCAAGAAGTACCGCGACTACGCCAAACGCGTGCGCCGCTGGATCTGAGCTGGCGCCCCTGGTTTCCATCGCGGAGAGGTTTGACAGGTGCACACTTCGGCGATTAGCCTAAGTCTTGCGAACCTCGTCATCCTAGGGCGAAGCAGGAGCGCAGCTCCGTCGCGGAGACCCTAGGATGACGAAGGAATAGACGTCTCCGCTAATTCCGAACGCTAACGCGCGACAGAATCCAGTCCGCTCAGGTATTCACGCCAAGCTCAACCAGCCGCTCCACACAAGATTCCTCGGCCTGGTCGAGTTCAGCCAGCGTCTCCTCGAGATCGCGGCGCTTCTGCCGGAGATCCTCGCGCTTTTCCTCGATGCGCTTGATCATCAGGTTGAGCTGGCCGACTTCGCCGGGCGGCTCCTTGTACATCTGGATGATCTCGCGGATTTCGTTGATCGAGAAGCCAAGCCTCTTGCCGCGCATGATCTGACGGATGAGGTGCCGGTCGGAGGGGCGAAACAGCCGCGTGCGGCCACGCCGCACCGGCTGCACCAGCCCTTCGTCCTCGTAAAAGCGCAGCGTCCGCGTCGACACGTCGAACTCGCGGGTCAACTCGGTGATCGAATAATATTCTCGCATTGCCACTCCCGCACGCCGAAACCAAGGGGCGATCGCCATGCCGGCGTCGCCCTTATGTCCCGAACCAAAACCCATGCCATGCCGGAATCGACATGGCGCCCCGCGCAAGCCTCGCACGGCATTTACGTAAAAGTCAATTAAGCCAAAAGGCATGCCTTCAGGGCACACCGAACCACCACGTGGCAATGCCGAGAAATGCAAAGAAGCCGACGACGTCGGTAACCGTGGTGACAAAAACTGCCGAAGCGACCGCCGGATCGATCTTGAAACGATCGAGCAGCAGCGGGATCAGGATGCCGGCCAGAGCGGCCACGAACATGTTGATGATCATCGCCGCCGCGATGATGCCGCCCAGATTGGGGTCACGGAACCAGGCTGCCGCAACGATGCCGATCAGGATGGCGAAGACGATGCCGTTGATGAAGCCGACACCCATCTCGCGGCGAATGATGCGGCCGGCATTGTAGATGTCGAGATCCCTGGTCGCCAACGCCCGCACGGTGACGGTCATGGTTTGCGAGCCGGCATTGCCGCCCATGCCGGCGACGATCGGCATCAGCACCGCCAGTGCGACGATATGTTCGATCGTGCGGTCGAAAAGGCTGATCACCGACGCCGCCAGGAACGCGGTCAGAAGGTTGATCAGCAACCACGGAACGCGTGAGCGCGAGGTCGAAAAGATGCTGTCGGAAAGCTCCTCGTCGCCGACGCCGCCCATGCGCATCAAGTCTTCTTCGGCCTCCTGCTGTATGACGTCGACAACATCGTCGATGGTCAGAACGCCAACCAGCCGTTCGTTCTCGTCGACGACAGCGGCCGACAAAAGATCGTACTGCTCGAATTCCCGTGCAGCCTCTTCCTGGTCCATGGTGGCCGGAATGGCGTGCCGCGTCTCGTGCATCACTTCCTCGACCTTGACCGAACGCTTGGTGCGCAGGATCTGGTCGAGGTCGATGGCGCCGAGCAGCTTGAAGCTCGGATCGATGACGAAGATCTGGCTGAAGCGCTCGGGCAGATTCTGGTCGTCGCGCATGTAGTCGATGGTCTGGCCGATCGTCCAGAACGGCGGCACCGCGACGAACTCGGTCTGCATGCGGCGGCCGGCCGTCTCTTCGGGATAGTCGAGCGAGCGGCGCAGCCTGATCCGCTCGGTGAACGGCAGCTGCGACAGGATCTCGTCCTGATCCTCCTTCTCGAGGTCTTCGAGAATGTAGACGGCGTCGTCGGAATCGAGCTCCTGTACCGCCTGCGCGATCTGCGCATTGGGCAGACTGTCGACGATCTCCATACGGATCGCCTCGTCGACCTCGGTCAGCGAGGAGAAGTCGAAATCGGCGCCCAGGAGCTCGACCAGCGCGTGGCGCTGTTCGGGATGCAGCGCCTCGAGCAGGTCGCCGAGTTCCGACTGGTGCAGGTCGTCGACTTCATGCTTGAGGGTCAGCGTGTCGCGGTCGGCGATCGCCGCGCCAATCCGCGCCAGGAAGGACGAAAGCACGGCGCCGTCCTCGCCATAGATGTCGGCGTGGTGCTCCTCGGCGGCCCTGGCGCCAATCGTCCGTTCGTGCTCGCCTTCCACCAGCGCCTCCCGCCACAAGAATCCCGGAAAAGGTGCAAATCAGGTCTAGAGCATCGGACCCAAAGGGGAAACCGGTTTTGGGAGAATCCGACGCTCAAAAAGAAAGTGGCGTAAAGCGCGGGAATATCAAACGAAATGCGCCCGGCCCGCAGCGGGCGGAGCTTGCACAATCGGGATCTGGGAAGGAAAATGGTGCGGTCGAGAAGACTCGAACTTCCACGGGTTGCCCCACAGCGACCTCAACGCTGCGCGTCTACCAATTCCGCCACGACCGCACGTGGTAGAGCCGGAACCGACCGGCTCGCGGCGTGTAGCAAATCGTTTCCGGCGAAACAAGTGCACGGCAAGCAATAATGTCAGGCGATTGGCATAATGCTCCACAGGGTCCGAACGCAGCGCCGGAACTGGACGTTTGCGCCTGATATCGCCATATGGAAGGCAAGTTGATGTCACCCAAAGGTGCGAGGCGGTTTTGGGACGCGACATGCATAAGCGAAAAGACGATACGCCATGCCCGAACGCAGCCAGATCGCCACGTCGTTCCTGCCGCTCCCCGGTTCAGCACCGGTCGAATGGCTGATCGAGCCCGGCCTTACCGCCTATCGCGAAGCACTTGCCTTCATGGAGGCGCGCGCCGAGGCGATCCGCAGCGGCGCTGCCGGCGAAATGGTCTGGCTGGTCGAACACCCGCCGCTCTACACGGCCGGCACCAGCGCTCGCGGCGAGGATCTGATCGACGCCAGCCGCTTCCCGGTATTTGCGGCCGGCCGCGGCGGCGAATACACCTATCATGGGCCGGGCCAGCGGGTCGCCTATGTCATGCTTGATCTGAAGCGGCGGCGTGAGGACGTCCGCGCCTTCGTCGCGGCGCTCGAACAGTGGATCATCGGCACGCTCGCCGCCTTCAACGTGCAGGGCGAACGCCGCGAGGACCGGGTCGGCGTCTGGGTCGTGCGGCCGGATCGCCCTGCCCTGCCGGACGGCTCGCCGGCCGAGGACAAGATCGCGGCCATAGGCATCCGGCTGCGGCGCTGGGTGAGTTTTCATGGCATCGCCATCAATGTCGAGCCCGATCTCGACCATTTCAGCGGCATCGTGCCTTGCGGCGTGCAGGACCACGGCGTCACCAGCCTCGTCGATCTCGGCCTTCCCCTGGGAATGGCCGACCTTGATCTCGCGTTGAAATCCGCCTTCGAGGATGTGTTCGGTCCCGCCACGGTCTTGCCTGTCGAAGCCGAGCGCAAGGCGGGCTGATCCTTCCGGATCCGGTACGGCTCAAATCAGTTGGGCGGAGGCCCACAACACGCCATAGCCATGGATGGCGAACACCGCCAGCAACGCCGCGGCCATGGCGAGGCGGTCGATGGTGCGGATCGGCTTCAGCTCGTAACGCGGCTTGACCCCGCTGCTCATCGTCAGCAGGCTGAGGATCGAAAACACCGCTCCCGTCGCGAGCAGGAAATTGGAGGAAAAGCCGGCCTGCCAACCGACAGCCAGGAAAGCCGAGAGCAGGAAGAAGGAAGCCAGCGCCAGTGCGACCGGTCCCGGACAGATCTGGCGCAGCACCTGACCGCCGTCGAACTTCCACACCGGCACCAGATTGGCGATGTTGAACAGTGCGGCGAAGCCCGCCAGGGTCGCCAGCAGGGCCGCCGCCAGCCGGTGGCCTTCCGCGCCGGCAAAGGTGCTGGCAGCGATCACAACCGGCACCAGGAATGCGGAGAAGCCGGCGCCCATCAGCGCCACGAAAGCCACCTCGAAACGGCTGTCATAGGGCCGCCCGCCAATGGCGATGCCGCCGAGCAGCGGAATGAAGATCATCCGTGCCCGGTTGTGGCCCATAAGCCGGAACGCCGCCATATGGCCAAGCTCATGCAGGGCGACCACCGATGTGAGGATCGCGGCCAGTGCCAGGCCGCCGAAGTGAAGGCCGAAGAATGGCCACAGGATCAGCGCCGAAAGCCCGGCAAAGCCAACCTGGCTGAGCGGATGCTCGAACCAACCGCCCTTGCGATACTGCCCGGTCCGCGCCCAGCGCTGCAGCTTGGAGAGTTCGCGGCGCAGGGCGAAATAGCGGAACACCAGGAAGGCGACGCCGCGATAGCGATCCGTCTGGCTGAGCGTCACCCGCGTGCCGTTGCCCTCGGAAACGAGTTCGGCGGTTTCGGAAAAGTCCTTCCAGAACGAAGCATCGAGCGCGGTGTCCTCGATGACACGCATCGAGAAGCTGATACCTTCGACGACGTCTTCAAACCGCGACCTGCGTTCGATCGGCTTGCCGTCGCGACCTTCCCACGACAGCGTGATGCGGGCCACGCCCTCGCCGTCCGGCGCCTCGGCGGAAAGGATCTCACCGGACCAGCCGGCATCGCTGCCGAGCGGCCACAGCGCCTGCCAGAGGCGCTGGCGGTCCATCGCCACCAGACGGGTCAGCCGCACCGTGCGCAGACCAAGCGGCACGGTCATCAACAGAAAGATCAGCCCGAGATTGCTGGCCACCAGAATGGCCGTGACTATGGGCGACACCTGGACGTTGCTCCCTGTCTTGCCGGGGTACCCTAACGTTACGGCGGCAAGAAAAGCTTAACGGCGGAACGGCCTTCCACCGCGTAGGAACAGCGGCGGCGAACGCCGCCAAATCACATGGCTCCGATCCAGATCGCCATGGAAACAAGGAACGTGCTCATGCAAACCAGTGAGATGACATCCTGAACCAGATCGGTCATAACTCTCTCCTGTTGTTGATATGTTCGCATTTTGTTCTAATTTTGTTTCAAAGTCAACGGGCACGATGCGGCCGCCTCCGGAATTTTCGGGCGATCAAATCGGCAGGGTTAAGAAAGGGTTGAGGGGCGAGCGACGGTGCTACGTGGGCTGACCGAAGCCTTTGCGATTAGCCATCGCATCGTCCTCCTAGGGCGGAGCAAGGAGCGGAGCGACGCGCGCAGACCCTAGGATCCATGC
>NZ_RZQI01001571.1:0-592 GCF_003998335.1 Mesorhizobium sp. M7A.F.Ca.CA.002.05.1.1
ATTGTAGAAAAGGCCGGTTGCCCCTTGCAAAAGAACGTCTTCTCATCGGCGGATCTGCCGCCGCATCTGGATCATCGCGCACGCTTCGCGCTCTGGCAGGACATCCATGTCGCCGAGATATGGTCGGTCGAATACACGATTTCGGAGAGACTGTCGTTCGAAGCCGCGATCGAAGCCACCGCTGTCGGCTCGCTGGTGCTTGGGCAGATGGCCGGGACGATCCGTCATGCCAGCCGCAAGGCGGGCAATATCGCCGCCGACGGTCGCGACGGCTATCTGCTGCTGGTGAACAATGGCGATACGGTGCTCAGCGGCACGCAGATTGGCCGCGATTATCACGTCGGCAAAGGCGAGGCCGCACTGGTCTCGGCTTCGGAAGCGTTGCAGATGACCGGCGGCGACAGCAATGTCTGGGCCAATGTGGTGCTCCCTCGTGCCGTGCTGGAAAATGCCTTCGCTCATATCGAGGATCGGCTGGCGTTGACCGTTGGAGCCGACAATGAGGCGCTCGGCATGCTCAAGCGCTATTGCAGCTTCCTGGAAGCAGGCCCGGCGCTGGTCTCGCCCGACCTCATCGGCCACGCCACCGAAA
>NZ_RZQI01001572.1:0-591 GCF_003998335.1 Mesorhizobium sp. M7A.F.Ca.CA.002.05.1.1
GCCGATGGCCGTTTCGATCACCCAGTCGACCGAGGTCGGCACCATCTACGGCCTGGATGAGATCGAGACGATCTCGGCGATCGCCAAACAATATTCGGTGCCCCTGCACATGGATGGCGCCCGCTTTGCCAATGCGCTGGTCGCACTCGACACGACACCGGCCGAAATGACCTGGAAACGCGGCGTCGACATCCTCTCCTTCGGCGGCACCAAGAACGGCTGCTGGTGCGCCGAAGCGATCGTGTTGTTCGACCTCGATCGTGCCAGGGAATTGGCCTTCCTGCGCAAGCGCGCCGCCCAGCTGTTTTCGAAATCGCGCTTCGTCGCGGCGCAGTTCGAGGCCTATTTCAAGGGTGGGCTGTGGCTGGACACCGCCCGCCACGCCAACGCCATGGCCGCACGCCTTGCCGCCGCGATCGAGGATTCGGCAACGGCCAAGCTGGCATGGCTGCCGCAGGCGAACGAGGTTTTCGCGGTGATCAAGAAGGCCGAGGCCGAGAGGCTGCAGACCGCGGGTGCCGCCTTCTACGACTGGCACAAGCCGCATGGCTTTGACGGCCACATCGGCGAGGACGAGTTGCTCTACCGCTT
>NZ_RZQI01001573.1:0-591 GCF_003998335.1 Mesorhizobium sp. M7A.F.Ca.CA.002.05.1.1
ATCTGTCCTTCTTCCTCAATTCCTCAATTCCTCAATTCCTCAATTCCTCAATTCCTCAATTCCTCAATTCCTCAATTCCTCAATTCCTCAATTCCACAGTTCTTCCCTTCGTCTGCCGCGCCGTTGCCAGGCCAACGCCGAATGTGGTGATCGCCATGCCCACGATCTGCAGGGCGTTGAGCTGCTCGTCGAACAGGGCCCATGCGATGACCGCCGTCACCGCCGGCACCAGGTAGAACAGCGACGCCACCTTCGACATCTCGCCGTCGCGGATCATCACCATCAGCAGGAAAATGGCGCCGAGCGACAGCACCAGCACCAGCCAGGCCATGGCGAAGATCAGCTCGCCATTGATGACGACGGTGTGGGTTTCGAAAGCGAGCGAGGCAAGGAGCATCAGCGAACCACCGCCGACATATTGCCACATGGTCGCCGCGACGAGGTCGCCGCCGGAGGCGAAGCGCTTCTGCCAGATGGTGCCGGCGCTCATGCCGAGCACCGAGACCAGTGAGGCGGTCAATGTCGCCGCGGTCACGCCGCCGCCCAGCGCGCCGAGCTTCGGCCACAGCACGATGACGATACCGATGAGGC
>NZ_RZQI01001574.1:0-588 GCF_003998335.1 Mesorhizobium sp. M7A.F.Ca.CA.002.05.1.1
CTCGAGAGCGATCTCGGCGCAAACTCACCGAGTGGATCTTTGTTTGCCGACAGCATTGGCGCCGCTCTGGCGGTGAGGCTGCTCGGTCTTGAGAATTCCGATGTCGAGCGAACAAACCGGTTGTCAGATGCCCAGCTCAAGCGAGTGTTGGAGCATATCGAAGCTGGCTTGCACGAGCCCCTTTCAATCCAGCGATTGAGCCGAGTTGCCGGGGCGAGCAGCTCGCACTTGCGGGCTTGGTTCAAGGCGGCGACGGGCGTCACCCTGCACCGCTACGTGGTGCGACGTCGCGTCGAACGCGCACGCGCCCTGCTGCAGCGAGGCGATCTCAGCACAAGCAAGGTGGCGGAATTGACGGGCTTTGCGCACCAGTCACATCTGGCGCACTGGATGCGCCGCGAGATCGGCCAAACGCCGCGTGATTTGCGCCGGGCGCAGCCCAAATGATCTTGTCATTGGATGGCGTTGGCGACGCCACCCAACGTGTCAGTCCCTCAGTGGCTTGCCGAGCCGTCCAGCCAGGTCCTGGGTGAACTGCCAGGCGACGCGGCCCGAGCGGCTGCCGCGCGTCGTCGCCCATTCCAATGC
>NZ_RZQI01001575.1:0-586 GCF_003998335.1 Mesorhizobium sp. M7A.F.Ca.CA.002.05.1.1
CGTCGGGCCGTCATCGAGGAAGGTCAGGTTCTGGCCGATGTTGAGCGTCGCAGCCGAGCTGTCGCCGTCCTTGTCGGTGATCGTTGCCGTCAGCGTCACCAGATTGTCGGCATTCAGGCTGACCGGCTCGTTCGGGTTGGCCGTCGGATGGACGACCGCACGCTGCTGGTCGAGCGTCACATTGCCCGACGCATCGGTGGTGACCGTGAACACGATCGCGCCGCCGATACCCGCACGGCCGACCACCTGGCCGGCTTCGAGGCTCAGCACCACGGCCTGGCCGCTCGCCGTATCGACCAGCCCGGTCGCTCCGGCATTGAAGCCAAGCGCATAGCTGATCGCACCAGCGCCGTCGGCGCCGAAGCTCGACGTGAAGGCACCGGCGAAGCTCTGCGTGTCGTTGGTCGCGAGAACCGTCTCGTCGACCGTCAGCGAGTTGCTGGCGCCAGGCGCAGAGATCGTCGGGCCGTCATCGAGGAAGGTCAGGTTCTGGCCGATGTTGAGCGTCGCAGCCGAGCTGTCGCCGTCCTTGTCGGTGATCGTTGCCGTCAGCGTCACCAGATTGTCGGCATTCAGGCTGACCGGC
>NZ_RZQI01001576.1:0-585 GCF_003998335.1 Mesorhizobium sp. M7A.F.Ca.CA.002.05.1.1
GCCCAGCGCGCCGTGCCGGTCGGCCTGCTCGAGGGCGGCAAGGTGCTGAAACCGGTCAGGAAAGGCGAATTGCTGACGTCAGACAATGCGTCGCCCGACCAGACGACAAGGCTGTTCGCCTTGCGCCGGCTGCAGGACGAGATGCTCTACGGGGCCTGAAAGGACCACGCTGGCGCTGCTACGACAAATGATAGATTGTGGGGCAAATGTCGCCAAGGTCGGTCACATGAACCTTCGAATCAGGAATCCGCTTGCCCGCGAACTGGCTCGCCAGCTTGCCGCCAAGCGCAAGGTTTCCATGACCAGAGCGGTTATCGAAGCGCTTGAAAGTGAACTGAAAAACGCCCGTATGCCTCTGGCGGAACGGCTGGCTGCAATCGCCGGTGATTTGAGGTCCAAAGCGGGCAAGGCTGGCCGGGTCGTGAGCAAGAATGAGATCGATGCCATGTGGGGTGGCGGCCAGAATGACGCCTGACAGGTGCACAGGGGTTGTCACGTTGGAAGGCCTGCTGGCAGCTCGGATTTCGTCGTTCGTTTCGATGGATCATCGTAGACATTCGGGATTGACCGGAGCCTTCCCAACTT
>NZ_RZQI01001577.1:0-582 GCF_003998335.1 Mesorhizobium sp. M7A.F.Ca.CA.002.05.1.1
CTTCCTGTCCGTGCTGAAGGAACTGCGCGACGAGTTGCGGGTGATCATCGACACCGCTGCCGACGACCCGACGGGCGGCCAGTCGCTGGCCGAGTGGATCGCGCCGCTGCGCCGCCGCCAAACGCTGGCATGCGAAAGCCGCGACATCGATTGCGTGTGGAACCTGACCGGGCTGGAGGACTGCCACCTGCCGGCGGCGCGAAGCCTCGATCTCGTCCGCATCCTGCAGGAAGGCCTGACCAACGTGCTCAAGCACAGCCAGGCAAGCCGCGTCGTCATCGACCTGCACCGGCGCGGCGAGACGCTGAGCCTGGCCATCCAGGACAACGGCGTCGGCTTCGATACCGTCTCGGAGGCGCCCGTCCCGGGCACCGGCCTGCGCTCGATGCGGGCGCGGGCCGGGCGGCTGGGCGGCACGCTCGACACGCGGTCGCGGCACGGCGAAACCGTGCTGGCCCTGCAAGTGCCCGCGGCCTGAGCGGCGTATCCCGGCGCGGCGGGCATAGCTAGTTTCAACGATACCCGCCCTTGGTCTCGGGTGCTATGCCCCCGGGAACATGCACGACTGCGTCGGTGCTGATC
>NZ_RZQI01001578.1:0-580 GCF_003998335.1 Mesorhizobium sp. M7A.F.Ca.CA.002.05.1.1
CCTCTTCCTCGGCGGCCATCACGCCCGCCGCGATTGCATGATGCAGCTCACCCAGCCGCTTTGTCTGGCGGCCACTGTCAGCGGCATAGAGATCGGCCATGCGCAGGATTGCCGGCGCGATCTCGTTCTTGTGCTCGGCGT
The DNA here is from genome assembly GCF_003998335.1 of Mesorhizobium sp. M7A.F.Ca.CA.002.05.1.1. NCBI lineage: Bacteria > Pseudomonadati > Pseudomonadota > Alphaproteobacteria > Hyphomicrobiales > Phyllobacteriaceae > Mesorhizobium > Mesorhizobium sp. M7A.F.Ca.CA.002.05.1.1. The sequence goes on from NZ_RZQI01001578.1 coordinate 142, forward strand.
CCGATCCCATCGCGGTGATGTGCTGCCCTGCGGAAACGAAGCCGGCCTTGATCAGCGGCTCGGTCGAAGGCGTCGTGGTGACGATGATGTCGGCGCCGGCGACCGCGTTTGCCGCGTCGGGCTCGGCATGCACGAGAATGCCGAGCTTTTCGCGCAGGGCTCCGGCGGTTGCCTCGGCCTTTGCCGCATCGCGTGCCCAGATGCGCGCCTCGGCAATCGGCCGCACCAGCATGAGTGCTTCCAATTGCAGCCCGGCCTGGACGCCAGCGCCGAAGATCGCGGCAACGGACGAGTCCTGCCGCGACAGATGTTTGGCGGCGACGGCGCCGGCAGCAGCGGTTCGGATATCCGTGAGATAGCCGTTGTCGAGCAGCAGCGCTTCGACCAGGCCGGTCTTGGCTGACAGCAGCACCATCATGCCGTTGACGCTGGGCAGGCC
>NZ_RZQI01001579.1:0-576 GCF_003998335.1 Mesorhizobium sp. M7A.F.Ca.CA.002.05.1.1
GCACCAGACCGAAGCTTGCCCTTGCCCGGTGGCGGGACCCGGACGCCGTCACCGCCTTGCTGGCCATGCTGTCCATCGACGCGTTCTTCACCCTGCCGCGCGACAGGCTGCATTCCTGCCCTCGCTGTGGCTGGCTTTTCCTCGATACGTCGCGAGGCGGCAAGCGGCGCTGGTGCAGCATGCGCACCTGCGGCAACCGCGAGAAGGTGTCGCGCCACCGAGATCATACCGACGTCTAGACCCGGGTTAGCGCACCACGTCGCCTCTGCTGCGGGCAGCCGGATGCCGGCGCGTCACTCCGGAAGACCGGCCTTGCGAAAACCATCGACGAAATGCTCGAGCGTAGCGGCGTCGCGGAATGGCTCGGTCGTCGCCCAGTGATGGGTTGTGAAATGCGGGTTGCCGACGAGGAACAGTTCAGCCTCAGCGCGCGCCTCGTCGAGCCGGCCGAGTTGCGCCAGGCTGGCGGCCAGGAAACGGCGTGAGCTTGTGCGATAGGTCTCGTCACGGCGCAACGTCTCGATAGCGGCTTGGTAGTCGCGCGCCGCATATTGCGCCTGGCCGAGCGTCAGATAG
>NZ_RZQI01001580.1:0-570 GCF_003998335.1 Mesorhizobium sp. M7A.F.Ca.CA.002.05.1.1
GTCGACCGGCACGATGTAGTTGCGCCCGTCGACCTGCAGGCCGTGGCCGGCATAGTAGAAAAGCCCGACGCCGGCGCCCTGGAGCGCATCGGAAAACGCGCCGATGCTGCGTTCGAGTTCACGCTTGCCGAGATCATTGCCCTCGATCACCTCGAAGCCGATCGAGCGCAGCTTGTCGGCGATGTCGAGGGCGTCGTTGACCGGGTTGGCCAGCGTGCCGGCTTCGGCGTAAGTGCCGTTGCCGATGACAAGCGCCACGCGCCGTTGCGGCTGCGCATCCGCGCTCAGCAGCAAAAGTCCCAGAAATGCCCATGCAAGGATCGCAAGCCTGCCCATGGGGCAGATCATAACGCCATCGGCCCCGGCGACGCCATCGGATTTGCAATGCAGGCCTAACCACGAGCGGGTTCGAACTCCCGGGCAAGAGCGACGAAAACGCCCTTGCGCCCGCGCGGTCTATCGGGCAAACCGGCCTTCCCCTGCGATTTTTCCCGCCCGAGGCCTCCATGTCCACGACGATTTCGCCGCTCGCGCCGAAGAAATACCCCAAAATGCCGGAAATCGAAGGGG
>NZ_RZQI01000157.1:0-9178 GCF_003998335.1 Mesorhizobium sp. M7A.F.Ca.CA.002.05.1.1
GTCTATGCCTATGTGCTGTGGGGCGTGGCGATCGGCGTCGGCCAGGTGCTGACGCGCGGCGAAGACGGCCAGCGTGCCCTGTTCCTGCTGCCGGCGCTGCTGTTCACCATCGCCATGGTGATCTTCCCGACGCTATTCGGTTTCTACATCGCCCTCACCGACTGGAACCTCAGCTCGTTCAGCGGCCGCAAGTTCAACGGGCTCGACAATTTCTGGCAGATGCTGGCCGATCCCTACTACCGCAACGCGCTGTTCAACATGGTGCTCTATGTGCTGGCGGTGGCGGTCGAATATGTCATCGCCTTCGGCCTGGCGCTGCTGCTCAACGCGCAAATCCGGGCGCGAAAATTCTTCCGCGTCGTCTTCCTGATGCCGCTGATGCTGTCCCCGGTCGCGGTGTCGTGGATGATCGGCAAGTCGCTGATGGAATACCGGTTCGGACCGGCAGCAACGCTGGCGCGCCATCTCGGCTGGGAAAATCCCGCCTTCTTCTCCGACCCGATCATCGCGCGCATATCGATCATGATACTGGATGCCTGGACCTTCATCCCATTCATGATGATCATGCTGCTGGCCGGGCTGCAGGCGATGTCGCGCGAGGTGCTCGAAGCCGCACGCGTCGATGGCGCCAATGCGTGGCAGACCTTCTGGCAGGTCACTTTTCCGCTGATGTTGCCGGTGTCGGTGACGGCGGTGATCCTGCGCATCATCTTCAAGTTGAAGCTTGCCGATATCATCATCACCGTGACGTCCGGCGGCCCCGGCGGCGCCACCGATTCCGTGTCGAGCTTCATCTATCGCGAATATCGCGACCGCTCGAATGTCGGCTACGGAACCATGCTGGCGATGGCCTATCTGGTGATCATCGTCGTGTTCGTCACGTGGCTGTTGAAATTCGCCAACCGTTTTGTCCGCAATGTCAATTAAAGCAAGATGGGGGTGAGTTAAGCCCGATGAGCGTTCAGACCACCGAATATGTCGCCTCGGAGATCCGCTCGCCGGCGAGCTTCCTCGCCAGCCGCGTTTTCATCTATGGCGCGCTGGCCTTCTGGGCGTTCATCTGCCTGTTCCCGATCTATTGGACGGTGACAACCTCGTTCAAGACCGCGGTCGACGTCACGCAGGGCCATCTCATCCCCTTCGTCGACTTTCAGCCGGACTGGAAAGGCTGGCGCTCGCTCGGCCTGTCGCCGGACTCGATCTTCCAGACCTCGACGGTGCGCGAGGAGTTCCTCAAGCGCTTCATGAATTCGGTGATCACCTCGGTCGGTGCGTCGAGCCTCGCCATCGTCATCGGCAGCCTCGCCGCCTACGGGCTCACCCGCTATCGCTATCATTTCGCCTGGTTCAAGAACGAGGACATCTCGTTCTTCTTCCTGTCGCAGCTGATCCTGCCGCCGGTGGTGCTGGCGCTGCCCTTCCTGGTACTCTACCGCGAGGTCGGCCTGCTCGACACGCGCATCGGACTGATCCTGCTTTACACGCTGATGGTGCTGCCGATCGTCATCTGGATCATGCGCGACCAGTTCAATTCGATTCCCGTCGAACTTGAGGAAGCAGCCCTGGTCGACGGGCTGTCGATCTGGGGCGCGTTCTTCCGCATCGTCATGCCCATCGCGCTGCCGGGCATGGTCGCCGCCTTTATCCTGGCCATGGTGCTGTGCTGGAACGAGTATTTCTTCGCCGCCCTTTTGACCTCGACCGACGCCAAGACGATCCCCGTCATGGTGGCGAGCCAGACCGGCTCGCAAGGCATCAACTGGTGGTCGATGGCAGCGCTCGCCACGGCAGCCATCGCGCCGCTGGCGGTGATCGGCATCGCGCTTGAGCGCTATCTGATCATGGGCATGACCGCAGGAGCGGTGAAGTAGCAGGGCGGCCCGCTAGGCTGCCAGGATCGTGCGCAGGTGGTCCATGATCATGGCGACGCCCTTCTGCCCAAGCTCGGCCGAAGCATCCTTGGCGCTCGCCGTATACCAGCTCTTGTTGTCGTTGAAGTGAGCGGCATCGACAGCCTCCGGGCATAGCGCCAGCATCAGCGAGGTCTCGCCGATGCCGGCATGATCGAACGGGTACTTGCCGTTCATGTCAGCCGACATCAGCGGATGCACTTGCACCCAGTTGAAGAAATTTTCACCGGTGGCGTGCCCGGAATAGTAGTCGGCCATCGCCTGAGAGCCCCACCAGCCCTCGCCGCGCTCCTTTTCGAGGAAGCGGAAGATCGCCTGGCGGCCGGCGGTCTTGAACGCCAGATCGGTCGGCATGCCGGCGGCAAAGTTCTCGGTCTGGTGGTGGATGATGGCGTGGATGTTGCGAAAGCCGATGCGCAGCAGGCTGTAGAACAGCTCCTCGCCGAACGGCGCCAGCGCATTGCCGCCGACCTGCACCGAGCCGCTGCCTTCCGGGGGCGCCACCGCATAACTCGCAGCACCGTAGTAGAAGGGCGGCAGGATGACGACGTCCTTCTCCTTTTCGAACAGCTCCAGCGTCTTGACGACGGCCAGCGTGTCCATGCCGACGGCCATGTGCTCGCCATGGTATTCGAGCACGCCGAGCGGCAGAGCGACCGGCCAATTCTCGGCGATCGCCCTGCGGATCTGGTGTGGCAGCATCAGTTCGTAGCGCATGATCTATTCCATGTTGGTGTGGCGGGCGCGCATGGCTTCGGGCGACGCCCCGATCAATTCCCTGAGTTTCAGCACCATCACCTCGAACAGCAGGAACAGCGCGCCTTCGAACACCGAGCCCATCGGCAGCACCGATGTCTTCTGCGCCCCCTGATCGTTGGCCATGGTCTGCGCGGGAATGAGTAGGGTGAAGTCCGCGCGCTTCGCCGCGCTGCCTGCGGCCTGGGCGGTCAGCAGGAGATTGGTTGCACCTGCTTGGTGCGCGACCTGCATCAGGGTCAGCACGGTCGAGGTCTCTCCCGGCCCGGAGCTGACCAGGAAGACATCGCCCTGCCCCAGCGGCGGTGTGTTCATGTCGCCGACCACGGACACCGGCAGGCCCAAATGGTAGAGCCGCATGGCAAACCCCTTGACCTGCAAGGCCTCGCGGCCGCAGCCATAGACGACGATCTGTCGCGCGCCGGCCAGCATTTTGCAGGCGGCGTCGATCCGGCTTTCGTCGATGCGGGCCAGCACGCCGCCGAGTTCCTCAAGCGCGGTCTCGAACAGGCTTTTGCTCTTGTCGCTCACCGCGATCCTGCCATCAAAAATCACCCCTGGTATTTGCCGCCCTTGCTGCCACGAACAGCTTGATTTCGTTCATGCTAGCAACCGCGAAAATGCGTGTCCAACCCGCAGCTATGCTTTTGCCTGACCACAGGCGTGATAGTGTCATGTCAGACAAATCGAGCGAGGCAAACGGCAGCATATGAAGACACGGCATTTCGACCGCATCGGCAATGGCGGCATCAGTTTCACCGAGCTCGGCTTCGGCGCGGCGCCGCTCGGCAACCTCTACCGTGCCGTCTCCGACGAGGACGCCAACGCCACGCTGGAAGCCGCGTGGGCGACCGGCTGCCGCTACTACGACACCGCGCCGCTTTATGGACTCGGCCTGTCGGAAACGCGGCTCAACCCGTTCCTGCGCGGCAAGAAGCGCGACGACTATGTGCTGTCGAGCAAGGTCGGCCGCATCATGCGCGCCTGCCCGCCCGAAGAGCGCACCGGCATCGGCAAGTTCTTCGACACGCCGTCGCGCCGCGAAGTGTACGACTACAGCTATGACGGTGTCATGCGCTCGTTCGAGGCCTCGCTTGAGCGCCTCGGCGTCGACCGGATCGACATCCTCTTCGTCCACGATGTCGACATCTTCACGCATGGCAGCAAGGAAGCCTCCGACCGGCGCATCGAGGAGTTCATGCGCTCGGGCTATTACGGCTTGCTGTCGCTGCGCGACCAGGGCGTGATCAAGGCGTTCGGTGGCGGCATCAATGAGTGGCAGGTCGCGCAGACGCTGGCCGAGCGCGGCGACTTCGACCTGTTCCTGCTGGCCGGACGCTATACGCTCCTGGAACAGGAGGCGCTGACGTCCTTCCTGCCGCTCTGCCAGGCACGCGGCATCGGCATCGTTCTCGGCGGCCCCTACAACTCCGGCATCCTGGCGACCGGACCGAAGCCCGGCGCCTACTACAACTACTCGGAAGCGCCGAAGGACATACTCGATCGGGTCGCCGGGATCGAAAACGTCTGCAAGCGTCATGGTGTCAGGCTGATCGAGGCCGCCCTGCAATTCCCGCTGCTGCACCCCTCGGTCGTCTCGGTGATCCCCGGTGGCCAGCGGCCGAGCGAGGTCGAGAGCAATCGCTCGCTGCTCGATGCGAAACTGCCCCCAGCGCTTTGGGCCGATCTCAAGAAGGAAGGTCTGATGCGCGCCGAGGCGCCGACCGCATAAGCCGGCCGCCGTCGCGTCAGCGTCGGGCACAAAAAATGAAAAGCCGGGCAAGCCCGGCTTTTCTGAGGTCTCTGAAAAGAAAAAACGCTTAGTTGACTGCGTCCTTGAGGCCTTTGCCGGCCGAGAACTTCGGCACGGTGCGCGCCGGGATCTTCACTTCGGCGCCGGTCTGAGGATTGCGGCCGGTCGAAGCCGCACGCTTTGACACGGAGAAATTGCCAAAGCCGACAAGCCGGACATCGCCGCCCTTCTTCAGTTCGCCGGTGATCACGGAAAATACCGCATCGACCGCCGACTGCGCGTCACCCTTCGAAATGCTCGCGGCGTCGGCGACAGCGGACACCAGTTCGTTCTTGTTCATAAAAATTCCCTTCCATGAGAACACCGGAACTATCGACTCATCCGGCAGGAAACGGACTTTAGAAAGAAGCGCTCCCGCAACCAAGTCGAAAAGGCAGGAAAAAAGCGGAAAAAGCCCGGAAATGCTGGGTTTTTCACATGAAAAAGCCGGGCTCTAGGCCCGGCTCTCCGTTTGTGCGCTGCAACCTTGACGAAAACCAACGCATGGCCTCGAAAACCGTAGCCGGTTTTCGGAAAGGGCCATGCGCAAGTCCGAGCGTTAGAGCGTCCTTTGTGCGTCCAGATGGACGCCCGGCGCTCTAATGCGCCAGGGACTTTCCAGCGTCGTCGGCACTGTCTGTCGAGGCCGGCGGATTGACCGGTTCGACCCATTCGATCGGCTCCGGCATACGCACCAGCGCGTGGCGCAACACCTCGCCGACACGTGAGACCGGAATGATCTCCATGCCGTTCTTCACATTGTCCGGGATCTCCGCCAGGTCCTTGGCATTGTCTTCCGGGATCAGCACCTTCTTGATGCCGCCGCGCAGTGCGGCGAGCAGCTTCTCCTTGAGCCCGCCGATCGGCAAGATGCGGCCGCGAAGCGTTATCTCGCCGGTCATCGCCACATCCGCCCGGACCGGAATACCCGTCAGTACCGACACAATGGCTGTCGCCATGGCAGCACCCGCAGACGGGCCGTCCTTCGGCGTGGCGCCTTCCGGCAGGTGCACGTGGATGTCGCGCTTGTCGAACAGCGGCGGCTCGATGCCGAAATCGACGGCGCGCGAGCGGACATAGGAGGCCGCCGCCGAAATCGATTCCTTCATCACGTCGCGCAGGTTGCCGGTCACCGTCATGCGGCCCTTGCCGGGCATCATGACGCCTTCGACCGTCAGCAGTTCGCCGCCGACTTCCGTCCAGGCAAGACCTGTAACGACACCGACCTGATCGTCAGCCTCGACCTGGCCGAAGCGGTAGCGCTGCACACCAAGGTAATCGGAGAGGTTCTCCGCCGTGATGCTCACCGTCTTCTTCTTCGTCTTCAGGATCTCGGTCACCGCCTTGCGCCCGAGCTTCATCAGCTCGCGCTCCAGGCTCCTGACGCCCGCTTCGCGGGTGTAGGTCTGGACGATGGCGCGGATCGCGTCCTCACCGACGGAAAACTCCTTCGGCTGCAGCGCGTGATCGCGGATCACCTTCGGCATCAGGTGCCGCTTGGCGATCTCGATCTTCTCGTCCTCGGTGTAGCCGGCGATACGGATGATCTCCATGCGGTCCATCAAGGGCGCCGGGATGTTCAGCGTGTTCGCCGTCGTCACGAACATGACGCTCGACAGGTCGTATTCGACCTCGAGGTAATGGTCCATGAACGTCGAGTTCTGTTCCGGATCGAGGACCTCGAGCAACGCCGATGACGGATCGCCACGGAAGTCCTGGCCCATCTTGTCGATCTCGTCGAGCAGGAAGAGCGGGTTGGACTTCTTGGCCTTCTTCATCGACTGGATGACCTTGCCGGGCATCGAGCCGATATAGGTGCGGCGGTGGCCACGGATCTCGGCCTCGTCACGCACGCCGCCGAGCGCCATGCGGATGAATTCGCGACCGGTCGCCTTGGCGATCGACTTGCCGAGCGAGGTCTTGCCGACGCCGGGAGGGCCGACGAGGCACAGGATCGGCCCCTTCAGCTTCTTCTGGCGGCTTTGCACGGCGAGATACTCGACAATGCGCTCCTTGACCTTGTCGAGGCCGAAATGATCAGTGTCGAGCACGTTCTGCGCGAACGCCAGGTCCTGCTTGACCTTGGAGTTCTTGCCCCACGGAATCGACAGGATCCAGTCGAGATAGTTGCGCACGACGGTCGATTCAGCCGACATCGGCGACATCGTCCGGAGCTTCTTCAACTCGGCTTCCGCCTTTTCGCGGGCCTCCTTGGAGAGCTTGGTCTTCTTGATGCGCGCCTCGATCTCGGCGGCCTCGTCGCGGCCGTCCTCGCCTTCGCCGAGTTCCTTCTGGATCGCCTTCATCTGCTCGTTGAGGTAGTATTCGCGCTGCGTCTTCTCCATCTGGCGCTTGACGCGCGAGCGGATGCGCTTCTCCACCTGCAGGACGGAGATTTCGGCTTCCATGAAGCCCATAGCCTTTTCCAGCCGCTCCTTGACCGAGAGCGTGGCCAGCATTTCCTGCTTCTCAGGGATTTTGATGGCGAGATGCGAGGCGACCGTGTCGGCGAGCTTGGAATAGTCGTCGATCTGGCTGGCTGCACCCACCACTTCGGGCGAGATCTTCTTGTTCAGCTTGACGTAGTTCTCGAAGTCGGTGACGACCGAACGCGCCAGCGCCTCAACCTCGACCTCTTCCTCGTCCGGCTCGACCAGCGCCGCGGCGCGGGCCTCGTGGAAGTCGGGATGGTCGGTGAACGAGACGATTTTCGCACGCGAAGCGCCTTCGACCAGAACCTTGACGGTGCCGTCGGGCAGCTTGAGCAATTGCAGCACATTGGCGAGCGTGCCGATGTCGAAGATGGCATCGGGCTCGGGATCGTCGTCGGCGGCATTCATCTGGGTGGCAAGCAGGATCTGCTTTTCCTGACCCATCACCTCTTCCAGCGCCTTGATCGACTTCTCACGCCCGACGAAGAGCGGCACGATCATGTGCGGGAACACCACGATGTCGCGCAGTGGGAGAACTGCGAAGACGCCGTCGCTGGGTGCCTTGGATACTTTGGCCATTGTCCAACCTTTCATGTCGCGGCCGCCAATCAGCCAACCGCGAATCTTATATTAACGACCGGGGATCGTTCCGCCTACCACCGTTTATGACGGGAGTTTTACAGCACAGAAATCGGGCACCTCGGCCTTCTCCAGTTAGTTGGATGCACGACCCCCAAAGATCAAGGGGCGTGTCCAAATCCGCACTTCCAACCCGTCCGCGAGTGACACATTTGCGACGCCAAGCCGTACGCCGCGCAAAAGCCCTGTGTGACAGCAAAACGGCGCCTTGCGGCGCCGTTTCAGAATTTCGCTGCGGGCTCATGATGTCAGGCGCTGACATTGCCCTTCTTTTCCTTCTGCTCGGAGTAGATGTAGAGCGGCCGGGCACTGCCGGTCACCACCTCCTCCGAAATCACCACTTCGCGCACGCCTTCGAGCGCGGGAAGCTCGAACATCGTGTCGAGCAGGATCGCCTCCATGATCGAACGCAGGCCGCGCGCGCCGGTCTTGCGCTCGATGGCGCGCTTGGCGATCGCCGAAAGAGCGTTCTCGTGGAAGGTCAGGTCGACATTCTCCATCTCGAACAGCCGCTGATACTGCTTGACCAGCGCGTTCTTCGGCTCGGTCAGGATCTGGATCAGCGCCGGTTCGTCGAGGTCTTCCAGCGTCGCCAGAACCGGCAGACGGCCTACAAATTCGGGGATAAGACCGAACTTCAACAGATCCTCGGGCTCGACCAGGCGGAAGACATCGCCAGTGCGGCGATCCTCGGGCGAAGCGACGACCGCGCCGAAACCGATCGAGGTCTTGCGGCCGCGATCCGAGATGATCTTGTCCAGCCCGGCGAAGGCGCCGCCGCAGATGAACAGGATGTTGGCTGTGTCGACCTGCAGGAACTCCTGCTGCGGGTGCTTCCTGCCGCCCTGCGGCGGCACGGAGGCGACGGTGCCTTCCATGATCTTCAGGAGCGCCTGCTGCACGCCCTCGCCCGACACGTCGCGGGTGATCGAGGGATTGTCCGACTTGCGCGAAATCTTGTCGATCTCGTCGATGTAGACGATGCCGCGCTGGGCGCGCTCGACATTGTAGTCGGCCGATTGCAACAGCTTCAGGATGATGTTCTCGACGTCCTCGCCGACATAGCCGGCTTCGGTCAGCGTCGTCGCGTCAGCCATGGTGAAGGGCACGTCGATGATGCGGGCCAGCGTCTGCGCGAGCAGCGTCTTGCCGCAACCGGTCGGGCCGATCAGCAGGATGTTGGACTTCGCCAGCTCGACATCGTTGTTCTTGCCGGCATGTGCGAGGCGCTTGTAGTGGTTGTGGACCGCCACCGACAGCACGCGCTTGGCGTAGGGCTGACCGATGACATAATCGTCGAGAACCTTGAGGATCTCCTGCGGTGTCGGCACGCCTTCGCGCGACTTCACCATCGAGGTCTTGTTCTCTTCACGGATGATGTCCATGCAGAGTTCGACGCACTCGTCGCAGATGAAGACCGTCGGACCGGCGATCAGCTTGCGCACTTCGTGCTGGCTTTTGCCGCAAAACGAGCAGTAAAGCGTGTTCTTGGAATCGCCGCTGTTGTTGCCGACCTTGCTCATTTTCATGTCCTTTCATGGCCGCCCGCCGATGGTCTGGCTGAAAGGGCGCATACTCTATCTATCGCGGGAATCCGCCGCCGCCAGTGTGTCCCGGCTCCCGCAACGCATTCCGTACGAAACACAAAT
>NZ_RZQI01001581.1:0-570 GCF_003998335.1 Mesorhizobium sp. M7A.F.Ca.CA.002.05.1.1
ATCCTCTTCAATTCGGCAAGAACCCAGGCCGGATACATCAGCATGCCGCCGGCGCCAAGCACCAGCGGCTCGACGATCAGCGCGGCTGCGCGCCGGTCGCGGCTAACGGCCTCGAACCGATCCAGCGTTTCCTGCTCGCGCCCGGCGGCCGGGAAGGGGATGGCGTCGACCTCGAACAGCAAAGGATCATAGGCGGCGTTGAAGACGCCGCGGGCGCCGACGCTCATCGCCCCGATCGTGTCGCCATGATAGCTGTGCTCCATGACGGCGATGCGCGAACGCGGCGCGCCGATGTTGCGGAAATAGCCGAGCGCCATCTTCAGCGCGACTTCGACTGAGGTCGAGCCACTGTCGGAATAGAACACCCGGTCGAGGCCGGCGGGTGCGATGCCGACAAGCGCCTCGGCCAGCCGTTCGGCCGGCTCGTGGGTGAAGCCCGCGAAGATGATCTGGTCGAGGCTCGAAGCGGTCGTCTCGATGGCCTTCATGATGCGGGGGTGGCGATGGCCATGGGTGACGACCCACCAGGAAGAAATCGCATCGAGGATGCGGAAGCCTTCGGCCTTGTGG
>NZ_RZQI01001582.1:0-569 GCF_003998335.1 Mesorhizobium sp. M7A.F.Ca.CA.002.05.1.1
CCCCCAGGTTGCGGACAACAGGAGGCCAAGCAGCATGGCAGCATGCGCCTGCTTCCACCCTCCGCTTGCCATCCGCCCAAACTCCGCCTGCCAAATCCGACTGTTAGCCCGCAATGCTACCGTGTTCGCGGTTAACTGCAGTTTACCGCGAAATCCGTGTTCAGCCCAGATTGACGACCGCCTGTGCCTTGTGGGCGGCTTCCACGACGGCAAGCGCCGTCATGTTGACGACGCCGCGCGAGGTGACCGACGGCGTCAATATATGCGCCGGCATGTCCGTGCCGAGCAGGATCGGCCCGACGTGTAGCGCATCCATCATGGTCCTGAGCGCCGTCAGCGTGATGTTGGCCGAATCGAGATTGGGGAACACCAGCAAATTGGCTTCGCCCTTCAGCCGTGAATGCGGATATACGCGCTGGCGCAGATGCTCCGACAGAGCGGAATCGGCGTGCATCTCGCCATCGCATTCCAGCTCTGGGGCAATGCGCGCCAGGATCGCCGCCGCTTGCCGCATCTTCAGGGCACTGGGCGAATCGCGCGAGCCGAAATCCGAATGCGAGAGCAGCGCT
>NZ_RZQI01001583.1:0-565 GCF_003998335.1 Mesorhizobium sp. M7A.F.Ca.CA.002.05.1.1
GGGTTATCCGGTGATCGGCCCGGTCTCGTCGGCCGCCGCGGCTCGTCAGCTTATCGATGCAGGCAAAGCCGACGTGGCGCTGCTGGACATTCAATTGAACGGCGAAACAAGTCTGCCCGTGGCCGAAACATTGCTGGCTCGCGGCATCCCCTTCGCCTTCATGACCGGATTTGGGCCGCGCGACGTTCCCACACCCTTCCGAAACTGCAAATTCGTGCCGAAGCCGGCAGGCGACGCTGCACTTCTCAACACCCTGGCCGACCTGGCATCGCTTCGTCCCGACAAACACTCGCTGTGATTTCAAGAGGCCGGTTTCGATCAGTCCAGGGGCTTGTCCGTCGGCCGAGGCGTGGTGCTCGCCTGACGCGGCCGCCCGGCGTTGCGATTGGCAACCGGATTGTCCAGCGGCGCGGTCGACGGCCGGGATGTGCCTGCGGTTTTCGGCGTCTCCGGCTTGCCACCGGCATCGGTGCCATTGGCATCCCGCTTTGGGTGCGGCAGACTATCGGCGTTCGGAGACCGGACGCTAGGTTTGGATGTGGAATTCTCATTGGTCATGCAACAC
>NZ_RZQI01001584.1:0-560 GCF_003998335.1 Mesorhizobium sp. M7A.F.Ca.CA.002.05.1.1
ATCGTCATCCTCTATGCCTATTTCGGCCAGGCGGCGCGTGCGCAGGCGGCTGACCGTATCTACCTCGAAGCGCATCAGCGCATCGACATGGCGCTGGTGCGCGGCCGCTGCGGCCTGTGGGACTGGGACATGGTGCGCGGCAAGATGTACTGGTCACGCTCGATGTATGACATGCTCGGCTACAAGCCCTGCGACACGATGCTGTCCTTCGGCGAGGTCGACCAGATCATCCATCCCGAGGACGGCGATCTGTTCGAGCTCGCCAACAGAATCGTCGCACGCGAGATCGATCATATCGACCAGGTGTTCCGCATGCGCCATGCGGACGGCCAATGGGTCTGGATGCGCGCACGGGCACAGGTCATCGATCCGGAAGCGCCGGAGATCCAGCTGATCGGCATTGCCGTCGACGTCACCGAACAGCGTCATCTGGCGCTGCGTTCCGAGGCTGCCGACCTTCGCCTCAGAACGGCGATCGAGAACATCAACGAATCCTTCGTGCTGTGGGATTCGACGCAGCGCCTGATCATGTGCAATTCCAAATACCAGCAGGACAACGG
>NZ_RZQI01001585.1:0-560 GCF_003998335.1 Mesorhizobium sp. M7A.F.Ca.CA.002.05.1.1
CGGCGGTGCACCGGCCGGCACCAAGACGATCGGCGCGCGCACCGAGCATCTGACGATCGCGAAGGCCGCGAATGGCCACGCCGACGGCGTTGTCGACTGGGTCGAGCATCTCGGTGACCAGAACCATTTGCATGTGACGGTTGGCCCTAAGAAGCTGGTGACGCTGACGGACCCCGACACGGATTTGGCGCAGGGCGACAGAGTGGTGATCCGCTACCGGTCACCGCTGTATTTCGGCGCCGATGGACAGCGATTGATGTGAGCGGTTTTCGGTGATTCAGCACCGGTTTTGACTTTGCCAGTACGGGACGAATTCGATGAAGCACTTTTTCAATCGCAGGGAAACGATCGTCACCGAGGCGCTCGACGGTCTGTTACGGACCATCGGATCAGGCGATCTCGCGCGCCTCGACGGCTATCCCGAGATCAAGGTCATCCTGCGCGCCGACTGGGACAAGACGAAAGTCAGTGTCGTCTCCGGCGGCGGGGCCGGGCACGAGCCGTCCCATGCCGGCTTCGTCGGCAAAGGCATGCTGACGGCGGCGGTCTCAGGCGAGATC
>NZ_RZQI01001586.1:0-559 GCF_003998335.1 Mesorhizobium sp. M7A.F.Ca.CA.002.05.1.1
CCCACCGACTGGGCGAGGATGCCGATGGAATCGGTGCCGCGCGTCGTGACCTTGGCGTTTGCGATGTTATAGGTGACCTCGTCTCCGTTGCCGGCCGCGCTGCCGCTGCCGCCCACCGAAACAGACACGATGCCGCCAAGCGCAAAGGCGCCACCGCCATTGCCGCCGCCGCCACCCACAGACTGTGCGAGGATGCCGATGGCCGAACGACCGTTGGTGTCGACCGTCGGACCGGTCGCGGCCTGGTTGACGTTGACGGCTCCGGCATTGCCGCCGGTTCCGCCGCCGCCGCCGATCGCGACAGCGACTGCCGGGGCGACCGACAGGGCAAAGCCGCCATTGCCGCCACCACCACCGACCGACTGAGCCAGAACGCCATGCGCGCCGTCGCCGCTGCCGTCAGCGCCAGTTGTTATCGTGCCGCCGACATTGGCGATGACAGTCCCGCCCTTGCCGCCGCCGCCGGCTGTGCCGCCGATCGACACGATGCCGGCTGCGCCGCCGCCATCGCCGCCGCCGCCACCGATCGATTCGACCAGCATGCCAATAGCACCCCGAC
>NZ_RZQI01001587.1:0-558 GCF_003998335.1 Mesorhizobium sp. M7A.F.Ca.CA.002.05.1.1
ATCCAGCGTCGTCGTGCCATTGGCGATGCTGACGCTCGAGGCCTGGGCAATGGCCGCCTTGATGCCCTGGACGGTCGCCTGGCCGGAGGCAAGCTCGATAGTTGTCGTGCCGTTGGCCACTTTCACCCGGCCGGCGGCCCGCGCCGGAATGCCCTTGACGGTTGCGCCGCCGGCGAAGCCGGTCCAGTCGCCGTCGCGCTTTAAGTCGACATCGATGCCGCTGATCACGGTGCCGCCCGAAATGACGGTGTCGGCGCGGATCTTTCCGGAGATCACGGGCGCCGCCAGATAGTTGGCGACCAGCGCATCGATCGAGACGGCTTTCGCCTGCAGGTCGCCGCGCGTAATCGACGCGGTCGCCGCCTTGATGGCGACCTGCGGTGCGGTGCCGTTCTTCGAAAAGGCGATCGTGCCGCGCACGTCGCCTTCGGCCTTTTCCAGGGCAAGTGCCGCCAGCGGGCCGATATCGGGCAGGTCGAGCGCGATGGTGCCGACCGGCACGAACTTCTCGTCCAGCGCCAGATCGCCGGAAATCCTGTTCTTGCCGAGCGACAGCAG
>NZ_RZQI01001588.1:0-557 GCF_003998335.1 Mesorhizobium sp. M7A.F.Ca.CA.002.05.1.1
GACCACAGCGTCGTCTTCGTGCGCGATTGGCCAACCCCCGAGAAGCGATTGGCGGGCTCGGCGGTCGTCATGACCCAGTTGGCGCGGCTGGTGGAGAAGGCGGCGTAGCCGGCCCAGGCCATTCGCCAGCGCTTGAATTCCGGTCTAGAATAGGAAATCGGCTTCGTGTATGGAGCCGCCATCCCATATAGGGGCGGGAAATGGCAGGCGAGGGTGCTTGCCGGAAAGAGCGTTGGGTGCAGCGATGACGAAATGGTCGCCGAATTCGTGGAGAGCAAAGCCGATCAAGCAGGTTCCTGCCTATCCGGACCTTGCCGCGCTGAAGAACACGGAGGCCCAGCTCGCAACCTTTCCGCCGCTGGTTTTTGCCGGTGAGGCGCGCAAGCTGAAGAAGCAGCTCGCTTCTGTCGCCGCCGGTGACGCATTCCTCCTGCAGGGCGGCGATTGCGCCGAGAGCTTCGCCGAGCATGGCGCGGACAACATCCGCGACTTCTTCCGCGTCTTCCTGCAGATGTCCGTGGTGCTCACCTTCGCCGGCGCGCAGCCGGTGGTGAAGG
>NZ_RZQI01001589.1:0-556 GCF_003998335.1 Mesorhizobium sp. M7A.F.Ca.CA.002.05.1.1
CGATGAGCGACCGCATCGGCATATTGCGCGACGGAAGGCTGGTGCAGGAGGGGCCGCCGGAGGAGATCTATAACAGGCCGAAGAGCGAGTTCGCTGCCACCTTCCTCGGCGACGCCAACATTTTTCGCGGCGATACGACGGGCGATGGCATCCGGCTGCCGGACGGCACGGCGATTGCCGCCGGCGCGGGTGCCAAGCTTGCCGCCGGCGCCAAGGCGAGCTGTGCCGTGCGCCCCGAACGCATCCGCATCGCCACGGATGCCGGAGCACCGGATGGCACTGCCAACATGCTCAAGGGGCAGGTTTCCAAGCGCATCTTCGCCGGCAACAACAGCACCTATTTCGTCGAGCGTGGCGGCCAGACGTTGAAGGTGATTGTACAGAACACGGGTGTCGACAGGCTGGCGGAAGGTCAGGACGTCGTTCTGCGCTGGTCGCCGGAGAGTACGGTGTTGATCGCGGCGGGGGAGGTAGAGCGGTTCGCCCCCCTCTGTCCTGCCGGACATCTCCCCCTCCAGGGGGGAGATAGGCAGCCTCAACGCCGCCACTCTTTCTT
>NZ_RZQI01001590.1:0-556 GCF_003998335.1 Mesorhizobium sp. M7A.F.Ca.CA.002.05.1.1
GGCCGCCGCTGCAAGATCAGCGTCCTCGAAAGCGATCACCGGGCCGTTGCCGCCCAGTTCCAGGAGCAGCGGCTTGCCGGCGCCGCGCTCGGCGATTTTCTTGCCGGTCGCCGCGCTGCCCGTAAAGCCGATTGCCGCGACGTCGGGATGAACCACGACGGCGTCGCCGGCGGTAGCGCCTTCACCGATGACCAGATTGATGACGCCGGCGGGAAGACCGGCGCCGTCGATTACCTCCATCAAGGCACAGGCGACCAGCGAGGTCGACGGGGCGGGCACCCAGACGATGGTGTTGCCGGTCGCAATGCCCGGTGCCAGATATTCGACGGGGATGTTGACCGGGAAGTTCCAAGGGGTAATGACTCCGTAGACCCCGCGCGGCTGGCGGATCGTCATGACGAGCTTCGTCGGATCCTCGGCGGGCAAGGTCTGGCCACCCAGCTGCTTGACGAGTTCGGATGCGAGCCGGAAGCCGTCGGCGGCCTTGCCGACCTCACCCATGGCCTCGGCAAGAACTTTGCCCTGCTCGGTCGACAGGAGGCGTGCGATCTTTTCT
>NZ_RZQI01000158.1:0-9081 GCF_003998335.1 Mesorhizobium sp. M7A.F.Ca.CA.002.05.1.1
AGGATATCCATGCCCGGCTCGGCGTCACGTTCGTTTATGTGACACACGACCAGACCGAGGCGCTGACCATGTCGGACCGGATCGCGGTGTTCAGCGCCGGCCGCATCGAGCAGCTTTCGACACCACGCGAACTGTATGAGCGTCCGACGGGCAGCTTTGTGGCGAGCTTCATCGGCGAGAACAACCGCATGTCCGGCACCGTGCTTGCCGGCGGTGAAAACGGTGGCGTGGCCGTCCATCTCGACGATGGCGATCTGGTGTTGAACGCCATTTCCCCTGGCGCGACGCCCCCTGCGGGCGCCAGGGTGACGCTGTCGATCAGGCCCGAGCGCATGTCCTTATTGCACGATGGCTCCACCGCCCTCAACGTGATTGCGGCAACCGTCGTTCAGTCCGTTTATGTCGGGGATCACATCCGGCTCGTCGCTGTGACGGCGGGCGGCCTGAAATTCATTGTCAAGCTTGCCGCATCGTCGTCTCGGTCCGAACTCAATGCGGGCGAGGCGGTTCGGTTGGGCTGTGGTCGTGAGGATTGCCTCGCGCTCGAGAGATAGCAACAAAAGGCAGACAAGGGAGAGTTCAACCATGAAGAAATCGCCGAAAGTCGTCATCACCTGTGCGGTCACCGGTTCGATCCACACGCCGACGATGAGCCCGTATCTGCCGATAACGCCGTCCGAGATCGTCGACGCCGCCGTCGGAGCAGCCGAAGCCGGAGCGTCGGTGATCCATCTGCATGCCCGCGATCCGGAGACCGGCAAGCCTACCCCTGATCCAAAGCTGTTTATGGATTTCCTGCCGCGCATCAAGCAGCAGACCGACGCCGTGATGAACATTTCCACCGGCGGCGGGCTGAAGATGACCCTCGAAGAGCGCCTTGAAGCCGCGCACGCTTCGAAGCCGGAACTCTGCTCGCTCAATATGGGATCTATGAATTTCGCCCTGCACCAAATCGCGCCGAAATACACCGACTGGAAGTACGACTGGGAGAAGGGCTACCTGGAAGACACAAAGAAGGGCATCGTCTCCAACACGTTCGAGCAGATCGAGCGTATCATCGTCGAAGTCGGCCAGGCCTACGGCACGAAGTTCGAGTTCGAGTGCTACGATGTCAGTCACCTCTACACGCTTGCGCACTTTCTAGACCGCAAGCTGCTGAAGCCGCCGCTTTTCGTCCAGACGATCTTCGGGCTGCTGGGCGGAATCGGCGCCGACCCAGAAGACATGATGCACATGCGCAGGACGGCTGATCGGCTGTTCGGAGACGATTATCTCTGGTCGATCCTTGCCGCGGGCAAGCACCAGATAAATCTCTGCACGATGGGCGCGATCATGGGCGGCAATGTACGGGTCGGTTTGGAAGACAGCCTCTATGTCGGCAAGGGCACGCTCGCTAAGAGCAATGCCGAACAGGTTGCCAAGATAAAGCGCATTCTCAACGAGTTGTCGCTCGAAATCGCGACGCCCGACGAAGCCCGTCAACTGCTGGATCTCAAGGGCGCAAACGAGGTCGGGTTTTGACGCCCGGCATCGAAACCTATGTCGGCGTCGTGCATCCTTGGATGTGCGACGCGATGGGCCATCTCAACGTTCGTCATTATGTGGCCATGTTTGATGACGCCAGTTTCCAGTTTCTGGGCAGGATTGCCGATCCTCGTTTGACGCCGACCCTCGGCTGGGCGGATGTAAGGATGGAGATCGACTACGTGCATGAAACCGCGGCGGGAACCCTGGTCACCGTTCGCAGCGTTATAGAAAAGCTTGGGAAATCGTCGCTGACTTATCTACATGAAATGCGCGGCACGCTGGATGGAGTCCTGCATGCGCGCATGCGCACCGTAACGGTACGCTTCGATCTTCAAGCGCGGAGCAAGATCGAGATCGAAGGCGAAGCCCGGCAGGCGAGCGCGAAACTCCCGAGGGGTGAAGCCGATACGCGTGGGTGACGGCGAGAATGTCCGGTGACGGCATCGTTAGCCGCATTGGCGTCACTGAGCGAGATGCTGTAGGTCGCTGAAGGCTTCTACTCGCCCTACGAAGGTCAGGTATGCCGCTATCGCACAGGACACCGCATGGGGCAGCCCGCCACAATCGGCCATTGCGTACGATAGTGGCGTTGAAGTGGTAGCGGGAGAGGGACTTGAACCCCCGACCCCAGGATTATGATTCCCGTGCTCTAACCAACTGAGCTACCCCGCCAGGGCGGCGAAAGGCCCGAAATCCGCCTCAAATCGAAAGGCATGTCGGGGGCGTTCGCCAAGGTCGCGCGGATATAAGGTTGGGAGGGTGAGCCTGTCAAGCTTCGAAGCAACCGGCTTGCCGGCTTATCGTCATTATCGAAAAGCTTTGCCATGCGGACATTTGGTTGCCGCCGCCGGGGTTGAGTTCGAAGGGGCACGTCGCTATGTCTCGGCCACGAGTTTTTAGAGTTTGAAACAGATGAAGCCGCGCATAGCAGTCCTCGGTTGCGGATACTGGGGCAGCAACCACATCCGCACTCTCAAGGCGCTCGGCGCGCTGTACGCGGTCTCCGACACCAACCGGGCCCGCGCAGAAGGCTTCGCCAGCGAGCAGGACTGCCTGGCGATCGAGCCGGACCAGTTGTTCGTGCGTGACGATATCGACGCCATCGTCATGGCGCTGCCGCCGCAATTCCATGCCGACCTTGCCGTGCGTGCCGTCACGGCCGGCAAGGACGTGCTGGTGGAAAAGCCGATCGCGCTGACGGTTGCCGACGCCGAGCGTGCGGTGCAGGCGGCCAAGGACAATGGCCGCGTCTTCATGGTCGGCCATGTCCTGCGGTTCCACCCCGCCTTCGAGACGCTGAAAGGGCTGATCGACAAGGGCGAACTCGGCGAAGTCCGCTACATCCACTCGCACCGGCTCGGCCTCGGCAAGTTCCACACAGAGAACGACGCGCTGTGGGACCTGGCGCCGCACGATCTGTCGATGATCCTGGCGATCACCGGCACGGAGCCGATCGAGGTGCGCGGCGAGGGGGCCGCCCTGCTCGACAATCTCAGCGACTTCGCGCATCTGCACATGCGCTTCCCCAACGGCCTGCGCAGCCATCTCTTCACCTCGCGTCTCAATCCCTATCGCGAGCGGCGGCTGACCGTGGTCGGCACCAAGGCGATGGCGGTGTTCGACGATGTCGAGCCATGGGAACGCAAGCTTGCCGTCTACCGCCATGCAGTGTGGCAGGACAGCGGCCAATGGGCCTTCACCACCAATGAGCCATCCTATGTCGCGGTTGCCCAGGGCATGCCGCTGACACGCGAGCTGGAGCATTTCATCCAGTGCATCGAGACGCGTGCCGAGCCGCGCACCAGCGGCGAGGAAGCGATCAGGGTGCTGCGCATCCTGACCGCCGGCACGGTCACCCACACCAAGTCGAATTCCTGAAGCGCGGATTATTTATTCGGCGGGAATCTTATTCGGCAGGTATCTTATTCGGCAGGTATCTGGGCCGGCCTGGCGGCAAGCCGGGTCAGCATCGCCTCGGCCTCGGCGCCACGCTCCGAACGCTCGATGAAGCCGCCGCCGAACACGCGAGCTTCGTTGCCGTCATCGGAGTAGAGCACGCAGGCCTGGCCCGGCGCGATGCCGGATTCGCCGTCGACCAGTTCCACCCATGTGGCACCGGCACGATGATGCAGCACGGCCGGGCGCGGCGGCCGCGTCGAGCGGACCTTGGCGAACAGCTCCAGGCCGCCTGCAGGGACGTCTGTGAGCGGTCCGTCGCCCAGCCAGTTCATATTGCGCAGATAGATCTTGTGCGTCTCCAGCGCCTCGCGCGGGCCAACCACGACGCGAGCGCGGTCGGCATCGAGGTGGACGACGTAAAGCGGCTCGCCGGAAGCGATGCCGATGCCGCGGCGCTGGCCGATCGTGTAGCGCAGGATGCCCTCATGGCGGCCGAGCACGCGGCCGTCGATGTGGACGATGTCGCCCGGATTGGCCGCGGTTGGCTTCAGCTTGGCGATGATGTCGGAATACTTGCCCTGCGGCACGAAGCAGATGTCCTGGCTATCCTGCTTGGCGGCAACCGCCAGCCCCATCTCCTCGGCGATGGCGCGAACCTGCGGCTTCGACAGGCCGCCGAGGGGAAAGCGCAGATAATCGATCTGTGCCTGCGTGGTGGCGAACAGGAAATAACTCTGGTCACGGTCGGCGTCGACGGGCCTGTAGAGCGCGCGGTGGGCGCCGTTGGCGCCGGAACGGATGTAGTGGCCGGTGGCCAGCGCGTCGGCGCCGAGCTCCTTGGCGGTGGCCAGGAGGTCGGCGAACTTCACCGTCTGATTGCAGGAAACGCACGGGATCGGCGTCTCGCCGGCGACATAGCTCTCGGCGAAGGGATCGATGACCGCCTTGCGGAAGCGTTCCTCGTAGTCGAGCACATAATGGGGGATGCCGAGCGTCTCGGAGACACGGCGGGCATCGTCGATGTCCTGCCCGGCGCAGCATGAGCCGGCCCGGTGCGTCGCCGCGCCGTGGTCGTAGAGCTGCAAGGTGACGCCGACGACGTCGTAGCCCTCGCGTTTCAGCAGGCCTGCGACGACAGAGGAATCGACGCCGCCCGACATGGCGACGACGATGCGGGTGTTTTCGGGACGTCCGGGAAGATTGAGACTGTTCATGATGCTTTCGTTCTGCGCGGCGCCTCAATGCCAATGTCGAGAATATAGGTCAAGCTTTACCGGCGCGCCAGCGTGCAGGGCGATTCACCGGTTGCGGCCGATCTCCGCCAGGGGATGCATTTTCCCCGGCAAATCAGCGTTTGCGGGCAGATGTTTCAAATGCCGGCGAAAAGACTAACGCGGCGTTCATGATCCTTACCTAGTCATTAGGGTCTGCTTAGGCAATTTTTAAAGCTGTGGCGGTAACGTGGCGGGGATTGGGTCTTTGAGTTTTTTGTAGAGAGTACGATGACCGATCTGGTTAGACCGAGAGTCAAATATGTTATCGGGCCTGACGGCAGCCCTCTTACGATTGCCGATCTGCCGCCGACCAATACACGTCGCTGGGTTATCCGGCGTAAGGCGGAAGTGGTTGCGGCCGTGCGCGGCGGGCTTTTGAGCCTGGACGAGGCATGCCAACGCTACAAGCTCACCACCGAGGAATTCCTGTCCTGGCAGGCGTCGATCGACGAATATGGCCTTGCCGGGCTGCGCACGACACGCATCCAGCAATACCGGCACTGACATTGCGAATTTAGACGAAGGGCGCGGCTAACCCCGCGCCCTTCTGTTTTCACCGTTCCCGCTCAGAGCGATAGCACAACCTTGCCGATCGGCTTGGTGGCGAGGAAGGCGTGAGCGGCCCCCGCCTGGTCCAGCGGGAAGCTCTTCGCCACATGGACGGCGAGCTTGTTGGCATCGATCAACCGAGCCAGTTCCACCAGGCCCTCCCTGTCGGGAACGACGGACATACGCTCGACCCGAATGTCTCGCGCGCCGGCCTGGGTC
This sequence comes from Mesorhizobium sp. M7A.F.Ca.CA.002.05.1.1, assembly GCF_003998335.1. Taxonomy (NCBI): domain Bacteria; kingdom Pseudomonadati; phylum Pseudomonadota; class Alphaproteobacteria; order Hyphomicrobiales; family Phyllobacteriaceae; genus Mesorhizobium; species Mesorhizobium sp. M7A.F.Ca.CA.002.05.1.1. The sequence goes on from NZ_RZQI01000158.1 coordinate 5,469, forward strand.
CTGGTGTTGTCGCCGACATCGAGCAATGACACCAAAACGCCGCCACGCCTGAGCACCTTCAGCGAGCGTTGGGCGTGGTCGCCGCCCATTGGATCCAGCACCAGATCGATGTCGCGAACCTTATCGGTGAAATCGCCCTTGGTGTAGTCGATGACCTCGTCGGCGCCGAGTTCGCGGAGGAAATCGAGCTTGCCCGGGCTGACCGTGGCGACAACGTAGGCGCCGCGCGCCCTGGCGATCTGCACCGCCAGATGACCGACGCCGCCGGCTCCTGCATGGACCAATATGCGCTGCCCCGATTTCAGCCCGCCGTGGCGAACAAGCCCTTGCCAGGCGGTGAGGCCGGCCAGCGGCAAGGCGCCTGCCTTGAGGTGGTCCGCGCTCTTCGGCTTCAGTGCGATTTGATCGGCAGGCACGGCAGCCAGCTCGGCATAGGCCGCCGCCTGCTTGGGGAAGCGCGGCATGCCGAACACCTCGTCGCCGATCTTGAAGCCGGTGACGCCGGCGCCGAGTGCTTCGACAGTTCCCGAGATATCCCAACCCAGGATGTAAGGCGGCTCGCCGAGCAAGGGGTAGTAGCCGGCACGGACGGCGCCGTCGACCGGATTGATGCCTGCGGCCTTGACGCGGACCAGCACTTCGCCGGTCTCTGGCGTGGGATCCGGCTGATCGGCGATGACAAGGACGTCGGGTCCGCCGACGGAATTCTGGATAACGGCACGCATTGAGATGTCTCCTGCTTGGTTGGTGCCACTATCATTTGGATAGTAATATCCCCTTGTCCAGTATGTACCTTCCTGATATATACGCACCTCATGGATAGTGAAGATGATTGCGGTTTCGGCTATGATGCGTTCCGGCGGGCGTGTCCTTCGCACACCGTGCTGGAGATGCTGGCCAGCAAATGGGTCTATCTGGTGGTTTGCGCGCTGCGCAAAGGCCGGCTGCGCAATGGCGAGCTTGCCCGGAAGCTCGAGGGCATCACGCCGAAGATGCTGACGCAGACGCTGCGGGTGCTCGAGCGCGACGGCCTGGTGCGGCGCGAGATCTTCCCGGTCATTCCGCCGCGCGTCGAATATGAATTGACCGAGCTCGGCCAGAACCTGGCGGGGCTGCTTACCCAGATCAGGTCATGGGCGGAGCAGCATGCGCCGGATATCAAGGATGCCCGTGCAAGGGCAATTGCCGAGAGTGAAGGGGATTTGGCCGCGTAGGGCGGGTTCATTTTTCCCGCCGGAGCCGCAAGCCGCGACAATGCGCCAGCCTGATGGCGAGCGTTGGTGCGGCAAACCGCCAGGTCTTAGCCGATCATGGCGCTGCGGCCACCGACTTCGGCTTCGCGGATCTTCGTGTCGCGCGATTCCAGCATTTCCGCCTTGGAAAGCTCCGCTTCAGCTTCGCCGAGTAATGATTCGGCGGCGCTTCGCTGCTGGGCGAGGTCGCTTTGGGAATTCCTGAGGTTGTCGCGGCGCAGGCGAGCCGCCTTGGCGAAGGTCGGATAGGCGAAATGGTTGATGTCTGTGATGCCGGCCTTCTTTTCCTCGGCGGTGATCTGAAGCTCCAGCTCGACGGCCATGCGTTCGAACTCGGCGATCATCATGTCGAGCTGGAGCAGCTGCCGCCGCTTCTCATTCACCTGAAACTGTTTCAGCCGAACGAGGTTTTCACGTGACTTCATGATTCGGTACTCCCGGAAACGCACACCCGCACTTATCGTCCAAACCACCTGGAAACGCCCAGGCCGCACCCGTGTCCACCGCCTTTCCCCGAACTATGGGAAACAAAACCCTAAAGTTTTTTGCCGGCGGTAACCATTCGTTTACGGGCATTGTTAATCATACGGGTCAGGACTTAAGGCCGGGTAAAAATTCCGGCCACCGATGCGGAAGCGACGTCGATGAGTCCCTGGAGTCGCTTAGTCCAGGTTGTTAATGTGTTGCATTAGGAATTTGGTTCTGAGATTCGTTATTAGATTCAAGAGGGTGTAGAAAGAGGTTAAAAAATCTGGTACCGTCATGGACGGGAAATTAGGATTTGTTAACCATTCAATGGCAGCCTCTGCACAAGGCAACCACTGCTCCGGGTCCGGACGGGTCGTGAAATGGTCCGGCAGCAGAAAAGGGGAATGAAATGCGTGTTCTGCTGATAGAAGATGACAGTGCAACCGCACAAAGCATCGAACTGATGCTGAAATCGGAAAGTTTCAACGTCTACACGACCGATCTCGGGGAAGAGGGCGTCGATCTAGGCAAGCTCTACGACTACGATATCATTCTTCTCGATCTCAACCTGCCCGATATGTCGGGCTACGAGGTCTTGAGAACGCTTCGCCTTTCCAAGGTCAAGACACCTATTCTCATCCTCTCCGGCATGGCCGGCATCGAGGACAAGGTGCGCGGCCTCGGCTTCGGCGCGGACGACTACATGACCAAGCCGTTCCACAAGGATGAGCTGGTTGCCCGCATTCATGCCATCGTGCGGCGCTCCAAGGGCCACGCCCAGTCGGTCATCACCACCGGCGACCTGGTGGTCAACCTCGATGCCAAGACCGTCGAAGTCGGCGGCCAGCGCGTGCACCTGACCGGCAAGGAATACCAGATGCTGGAGTTGCTTTCGCTGCGCAAAGGCACCACGCTGACCAAGGAAATGTTCCTCAACCACCTCTATGGCGGCATGGACGAGCCTGAGTTGAAGATCATCGACGTCTTCATCTGCAAGCTGCGCAAAAAGCTCGACGCGGCATCGGGCGGTCAGAACTACATTGAAACGGTCTGGGGGCGCGGCTATGTGCTGCGCGAACCGGAAGACATTCGCGTCAGCGCCTGAGCGACGAATCGCTCGAATCTTTTCCATAAAAAACCCGGCTTCGGCCGGGTTTTTGCATGACGGCTGGTAAGGGTCTGTTTTGGGCTGCTGAGCAGGAAACCGTCACGCACTTTTTCTGGAATTGCTCAAGGGTACCGAATCAGGTGCGCTCTTCAAGGTGCGAAAGCGCTCGAGCAGCTGCGGGCGGTTGAACGGCTTCAAGAGATAGCCCTGGGCGCCGGCTCGCTTGGCCCGCATGATCGAAGCAATATCGAGCTCGACCAGGGAAATCAGGATCTGCGGCCTTATCGGGCTCTCCATGGCGCGGACGCGACGGATGAGATCGACCGCCGGTACGTCAGGCAAGGCGCCATCGACGACGATGATGTCGGGCATATCGGCGGCGCACATCTCCAGCGCGTCCAGTCCGCTGGCGGCCTCGATGACAATCATTTCGGAGCCGCCCAGGATGCGTTTTGCAACCTTCCTGATGACGCTTGAATCGTCGACGAACATGCAGCGTTTCATTTCCGGGTCCTCTTTGCCTTCTGGCAGTCCGGTAGCGTCGGGGGCATCCAGGACGCACCATAGGCCAATCTGGTAAAGAAGCCGAAAAGGCGTTAGGTAAAATTTTTACAAAGATAGGCAGGTGCCTACTTTTATTCGCGAATGCTTTGGCGCTGCCTGGACGACCAGACGCATCTCAAGTCGATGAGCTGGAATTACAGATTTCAATGTAGAAATACTTCGCTTTATCGGCTGCGCAATCAGGCCGCAGAAAGCACGATTTCTTCCGGCGTCGCGTGGA
>NZ_RZQI01001591.1:0-555 GCF_003998335.1 Mesorhizobium sp. M7A.F.Ca.CA.002.05.1.1
GCAGCCGCGCAAGGCATCATCGACCAGGCCCAGGCGGCGGCGGATGTGGCGACGGGCGCCATGACGACCGTGCTCGATCCGCAATTTGCGACCAAGGCGACGGCGGAAGCCTATTCGCCGGCGGTTGCGCCGGATTATATCAGGACTGCCGGCTATTCGCAGGTCGGCGACGGCCAAGCCCTCTACAGGAAGAATGGCACCATTTTGGCTGGCGGGGGCGGTCTGGCGATCACGCTGCAAGGTGGAGCGAAAGCCGGCTTCGACATCATCAACGCACCGAGGTCGAAGGAGATCAACATTCGCGCGGCGGGCGCCGACACGGCAGCCGGCAACAACAGGACCGCGATCGTCAACGCCATTGCTGCCGCCGGGCAGGGCAGGCTGATCATCCCGGCTGGCACATTCTCGCTGGCCGGCAATATCGACATTCCGCAGGGGTTGACGGTCGAGTTTGATGACAGGGCGCTTTTGCAGCGTACCGAGGACGCCATGCACCTTTTCAACCTGAAGGGCGACAACCGTATCATCGCGCCGAAGGTTAACGGCGCCTGGAAT
>NZ_RZQI01001592.1:0-555 GCF_003998335.1 Mesorhizobium sp. M7A.F.Ca.CA.002.05.1.1
TGGCAGCACCCTTGCTCATCGCTTCCTGGAAATAGTGCCGAAAATTGTAATCGATGCCGACGAACCGGCGAGCTTTGTCGGCATCGATTACAATTTTCGGCACTATTTCCAGGAAGCGATGAGCAAGGGTGCTGCCAGCCAATATGGCCTCGGCACAATCAGCGGCAGACCGGGGCTGTACCTTGCCAGCCGCGTCGACGATGGCGGCAAGCCGCTTGGCGTTGCGGTGCTGAAGGTCGAACTCGACGGCGTCGAAGCCAATTGGCGTTCCAGCGGTTTCCTTGTGTTCATCACTGATGAACGCGGCGTGGTGCTGGCTACCAGCCAGCCCGACTGGCGGTTCCGTGCGCTGGCGCCACTGTCGGCCGAGGACACCGCCGCAGCCCACGAGCATCTCCAATTGGCCGATGCAGGCTTCGAGCCGCTGCCGATCCAGCGCGGCGCTGGTGACGGCCTGGCGACGAGCGACAACGCGGGAAAACCGCGCCAGTTCGTCGAGGTGGTGCAGGATTTGCCCGCTGCTGTTCCTGGCTGGCGTCTCTGGCTGCTCACTCC
>NZ_RZQI01001593.1:0-554 GCF_003998335.1 Mesorhizobium sp. M7A.F.Ca.CA.002.05.1.1
ACGCTTTGCAAGGCAATCGCGTTGCCGGTCAACATCATTGCGCTGGGGCACGTGCCGCCGCGCCAGCGGCTGGCCGAACTCGGCGTCGCCCGCATCAGCCACGGCCCGGTGCCTTACCGGCAGATGGCGGAATGGCTGGAGGCGAAGGCGCGACTGGCTATTTCGGGTTAAGTCAGTCCTCCAGCGTTCCCGACCGGGCGTCGGTGCTCTTCCTGTCGCCGACCAGCTTCAGAAGATCCTCGCCGGCGCGGATGATGCGGCGCGAGCGGCGGGTCAGGATGATGCCGTCCTGCGGCGCGAACACCTCGGTGCGGCCGTCGGCTTCACCCGGTGCATGGACGATGGTGGCGAGGCGCGCGCCCCTGGCGACGCGGTCGCCGGGTTTCACGTCGTAGAGCACGGCACCGGCCCGTGGCGCCGGCATCATGTCGATGTTTTCCAATGGCGCCACGAAGCCGGTGAAAGGACCCGGCGCGGGCAGGGTGCTATCGGCGATCACGCCGCGCGCCACCAACAGCCGGTAGAGGCCGTCGGCGTCGGCGGCGGCCTCTACC
>NZ_RZQI01001594.1:0-554 GCF_003998335.1 Mesorhizobium sp. M7A.F.Ca.CA.002.05.1.1
GGTCGACGCCGTGCTGGGCGCGCTCTCAAACGAGCCGCCGGTCGCTCTCAAGCTCGTCGCCAAACGGCGCATGCGGCGACAGCGGGCCGCGTCCAAGAAGGTTACGGCGGCAGCGGCGGATTAGGCCCTGCCTTTGCCTTTTTCGGCAATGTCGGGGTCGACAAGCCAGGCACGAATTGCGGAAAATAGTTCACACCGATGTCGATTTCCGGGAGGCCCATTCGTCTTCACGATAGGGAGCCGAAGAATTCGCCCAATCAGGAACGATGCGATGACAATCACCATCACGGCATTTGAGCGATCGCCCGATCGCGGCAAGGGACTGGCGCGCGATACGCGCGTTCGCTGGGCGCTCGAAGAGGTAGGGCTGCCTTATGAGGTTCGGTTTGTTTCCTTCGCGCAGATGAAGGCGCCGGACCATCTGGCCCTCCATCCCTTCGGCCAGATCCCCACCTACGAGGAGGGTTCTCTCTCACTGTTCGAGACCGGCTCGATCATCCTTCACCTTGCCGAGCAGCACGCGGGCCTGCTGCCCGGCGATCGCGATGCCCGCG
>NZ_RZQI01001595.1:0-552 GCF_003998335.1 Mesorhizobium sp. M7A.F.Ca.CA.002.05.1.1
GGTTGGAGAATTCGCGCTTGCGGAAATGGATGACGACGCCCTTCGGCCCGGCGTCGAGCTTCTCGACATTGGCCTTGCGGCAGAGCGCCTTGATGAAGACGATCTTGAGCAGATGCTTGACCTCGTCCGGCAGCGGGCCGAAGCGGTCGATCAGCTCGGCGCCGAAAGCGTCGATTTCCTCGGTGTTTTCGAGATCGCCAAGCCTGCGGTAGAGCGCCAGCCGGAGCTGCAGGTCCGGAACATAGCTTTCCGGGATCATCACCGCCGTGCCGACGGCAATCTGCGGCGACCAGCCGCCATCCTGCACTTCGCCGGAATCCTTCACCTCGGCGACGGCCTCTTCCAGCATCTGCTGGTAGAGCTCGAAGCCGACCTCCTTGATGTGGCCGGACTGCTCTTCGCCAAGAAGATTGCCGGCGCCCCTGATATCGAGGTCGTGGCTGGCGAGCTGGAAGCCGGCGCCCAACGTATCCAGCGATTGCAGCACCTTCAGCCGGCGCTCGGCGGTGTCGGTCAGCTTGCGGTTGGCCGGCAGCGTGAACAGCGCATAGG
>NZ_RZQI01001596.1:0-549 GCF_003998335.1 Mesorhizobium sp. M7A.F.Ca.CA.002.05.1.1
GATCATCACCGTCTATGTGCAGCAGCTCATCGAGGACCAGAGCCGCGTCACGCTGATATCAGGCGTCGTCATGTCGGCGGCGGCCCTTGGCGCCATCCTGTCGGCTTCGCGCCTCGGCAAACTCGCCGACCGCGTCGGCCACTGGAACGTCATCATCGGCGCGCTTGCCGTCTCGGCACTGCTGCTGATCCCGCAGGCCTTCGTCACGCAAAGCTGGCAACTCATCGGCCTGCGTTTCCTGATGGGCCTGGCGCTGGGCGGGCTCTTGCCCTGCATCACCAGCGTGATCCGCCACAATGTTCCCGATGGGGTCGGCGGCAATGTGCTCGGCCTGTCGATTTCCGCCCAGTATGTCGGGCAGGTCGCCGGTCCCCTGCTCGGCGGCTTTGCCGGCGGCCATTTCGGCATGCGCTCGGTGTTTCTGGGCACATCCGTCTTGATGGCCGGGGGCGCGGTGTATAACTGGCTGGCACAGTCGCGCCGCGAGCAGGACATGCTCGCCAAAGCCGGCAAGTCCTGACGGGATTGGGCATCCCTCTGATATCACGG
>NZ_RZQI01001597.1:0-549 GCF_003998335.1 Mesorhizobium sp. M7A.F.Ca.CA.002.05.1.1
CGCCGCCGGGGCAAGTAGCGACCCCACAATCACCCGCCGGCCCGCCACACCAACGGGCCGGCGATTTCATGACTGGATTAGCGCATGAAAGCCGTCCTCTGCCGTTCGCCCGGCGATCTCGTCCTTGAAGACCGGCCCGCACCAGAGGCACCGCCTCCCGGCTGGGCGCTGGTGGCGGTCAGCCATGTCGGCATCTGCGGCACCGACTACCACATTTTCGAGGGCAAGCACCCGTTCCTCGCCTATCCTCGCATCATGGGCCATGAGGTGTCGGGAACGATCGTCGAGACCGGCGACGGCGTCGATCTTGCCGTTGGTGAGCCCGTGGTGATCAACCCCTATCTTTCCTGCGGCAAGTGCATCGCCTGCCGGCACGGCAAGCCCAATTGCTGCCTCAGGATCGAGGTGCTGGGCGTGCATCGCGACGGCGCCATGTGCGAACAGATCCTGGTGCCGGCGCAAAATCTCTATCCGGCCAACGGCCTGTCGCTGGCCGACGCCGCCGCAGTCGAGTTCCTGGCCATCGGCGCGCCGCACGGCATGCGCGCC
>NZ_RZQI01001598.1:0-546 GCF_003998335.1 Mesorhizobium sp. M7A.F.Ca.CA.002.05.1.1
CGCGCCGATCAGTTCGAGGCAGGTTGCCGTCATCAATGCCAGGTAGAACGAGATGGCGGCAAAGCGCTGGCCGCTGTTCAGGCCGTCGGCGTTGACCCATGCCGCGGCATGGTGCGGGAATGGCCCCGAGCCTTGCTGGGTCGACGGCAGCAGCAGCATTTTTCGCGCCAGCACGGCGCCGACATCATTCTCGGTCCACTGCTCCGGCTGATCCTTTGTCAGCCCGGAAAACTCGCGGCCGCCCATGAAGCGCGCCGAGGGAACGGGATCGCCGATTGCGTTGACATTGACCAGCGTGTCGCGCGCGGCATCCAGCGCAATCTGTTTGCCGCCGACCGCCATCGACACCACCCAGGTGCCGGTCGAGACGACGGAGAAAGGCGGTTTGTCGGAGAGAAGATGCGGCAGAAGCGAGGCGTTGGAATCATGCAGGCCGCAGAACACCGGCGTTTGCGGATCGAGTCCGGTTCGCATCGCAACGATGGGCAGGATCGGGCCGAGGCGGTCGCTGGCCGGCCGCACCGGCGCCATCAGCCCGCGCCATTC
>NZ_RZQI01001599.1:0-546 GCF_003998335.1 Mesorhizobium sp. M7A.F.Ca.CA.002.05.1.1
ATCTTGCGCACCGGCGTCGACAGTTCGACCGGCACGCCGGCGCCGAAACGCGCCACCAGCGCGCCAAGGCCCTCCTTGCTGAAGTAGTTCGGGTCGAGATCGGCCGCGGCCTGGAAGTCCAGGATCGAGATTTCGTCCTCGTCGGCACCGAAATCCATCGGCCCGGCGAAGGTGGCGGCGGCGCGCGGCGCATGGCCTTTTGCCAAAAGCGCCGAAAGACGATCGTCATCTCCGTCCTTCACTTCATGCCTGGCCAGCAGTTCGAACAGCTTTGCGTCGGCGGCCTTCATGTCGGCTTCTTCCGCTTCGCTCGCCTTGCGCTCGCGGTAGTAGAGATGATCAACGTTCATGTCGTGATGATGCAACGTCCAGCCTGCCGCCTGGGCTTCGGGAAAATAGGGATTGCGGTCGGCGGCATGCAGCCAGGCGCAGCCGATGTCGAAAGGCACGCCGAAATGCTGGTCGCTGGTCCAGGCTCGCCCGCCGATTCGGTCCATCGCTTCGAGCAGCGTGAAGGAAAGCCCCGCGGCCTGCAGGGTCCTGGCG
>NZ_RZQI01001600.1:0-545 GCF_003998335.1 Mesorhizobium sp. M7A.F.Ca.CA.002.05.1.1
CCAACGAGGCATCCTTCCCGGCGATGAAGATGCCGGTGTCGACACCCGCATCCGGCGGGCGCGAAAAGATCGCGTCCTGGACCAGGCCTGTCACTTCGGCGAGGCTTACATCGACATAGGGGACGACGGCGTCGAAGCCTGCGTCGAGCGCCATGTTCACGTCGAAGGGGCTCATCTGCTTCAACGGTGTCAGCATGTGCAGGATGTGTTTGCGGGCCATTTCTTGCCTTTCTGCCTGAAACGGGAGCGTCAGCTGCCGACGAGATTCAGCCTGGTTGAGCTGATCTTCGCGCCGGAGTTCCTGCCCTTGACGATCTTGATCTCAAGGCCGTCCTCAATTGTCGTCTTCCGAACCGCGTCGACGAACTTGAGTGCGGCGTCATGTGATGGCGCGAAGGCAAAGCCTGTCGGCCCCCAGGAACTCTGGCCGATGCCGACGGCGCCTGCTTCATTGAGACGGTGGGCCGCCATCTCGACCCGCTTCGAGGTGAACACGCCGCCCTGCGCCGGGGCGAAATGGCTGCCGATCAGCATCTGTATCGCGG
>NZ_RZQI01000159.1:0-9101 GCF_003998335.1 Mesorhizobium sp. M7A.F.Ca.CA.002.05.1.1
GCGCTGGCGCGAAAACTCCTCGTCATTCTCAATGCAAAAGCACGCGATGCGCGCATGGAGTTCGCCAATGCAACTTGACACCACAGATAGTCGCTCATTGCCCTGCCGGGCATTTCTCCCCGTATAGGGACGGGGAGAAAGACGCCGTCATGGACGGTTTCGCCAATTTTCAACGCAGCAGAACGAGCGCCGAGGTTGCGGCCATCTCCCTTCTCCCCGTCACTATACGGGGAGAAGGTGCCGGCAGGCGGATGAGGGGCAGCGCAAGCAGTTGGCCGTTGGCCCTCGCCAGTCCTCTTACGTGTTCATCGAATCGAAGAAATCGGCATTGGTCTTGGTCTGCTTGAGCTTGTCGATCAGGAACTCGATTGCGTCGGTGGTGCCCATCGGCGCCAGGATGCGGCGCAGCACGAAGATCTTCTGCAGATCCTGCTTGGAAACCAGCAGGTCTTCCTTGCGGGTGCCGGACTTCAAGATGTCCATGGCCGGATAGATGCGCTTGTCGGCCACCTTGCGGTCGAGCTGGATTTCGCAGTTGCCGGTGCCCTTGAACTCTTCGAAGATGACTTCGTCCATGCGGCTGCCGGTATCGATCAGCGCGGTGGCGATGATGGTCAGCGAACCGCCTTCCTCGATGTTGCGGGCGGCGCCGAAGAAGCGCTTCGGCCGCTGCAGCGCGTTGGCGTCGACACCACCGGTCAGCACCTTGCCGGATGACGGCACGACGGTGTTGTAGGCGCGGCCGAGACGAGTGATCGAATCGAGCAGGATGACGACGTCGCGGCCATGCTCGACCAGGCGCTTGGCCTTCTCGATGACCATTTCGGCGACCTGCACGTGGCGCACCGCCGGCTCGTCGAAGGTCGAGGAGATCACCTCGCCCTTCACCGAGCGCTGCATGTCGGTCACTTCTTCCGGCCGCTCGTCGATCAGCAGCACGATCAGATAGCATTCCGGATGGTTGGCGGTGATCGAGTGGGCGATGTTCTGCATGAGAACCGTCTTGCCGGTACGCGGCTGCGCGTTGATCAGAGCGCGCTGCCCCTTGCCGATCGGCGCGACCAGGTCGATCACACGCGGCGAGATGTCCTTGGTGGTCGCATTCTCGATCTCCATCTTCAGCCGCTTGGTGGGATAGAGCGGCGTCAGATTGTCGAAGTGGATCTTGTGACGGATCTTTTCGGGATCGTCGAAATTGATGGTGTTGACCTTGAGCAGCGCGAAATAGCGCTCGCCCTCTTTCGGGCTGCGGATCGGCCCTTCGACCGTATCGCCGGTCTTCAGCGAAAAGCGCCGGATCTGCGACGGCGAAATATAGATGTCGTCGGGACCTGGCAGATAATTGGCGTTGGCGGAGCGCAGGAAGCCGAAACCATCCTGCAGCACCTCGACCACGCCATCACCGATGATCTCGATCTCCTGGGCGGCCAGCTTCTTCAGGATCGCAAACATCAGCTCCTGCTTGCGCATGACGCTGGCGTTTTCGACCTCGAGCGATTCGGCATAGGCGATCAGCTCTGGCGGTTTCTTGTTCTTGAACTCGGCGAGTTTCATTTCTTGCATAGACGGACCTTGAATAGATGGAGTCTGGGTAGGCTTTGGGAAAAATATCGGCGGGATGCGACAAATGCCGGGCGCGGCCGAAAACAATGAGGGGCGGCGCATGACGGGAAGGAAGACCCGTCTTTTATCGTCGGTCGGGTGAAAGAGCAAGCTGCGTTTTGCGTGACCTATGAAGGCTTGAAACGCATCACTGCCCGTCGTTGTCTCCTGGCCGTTTTTGAGCAGCATGCATCAGAACGGCTTGACCACCACCAGGATGACGATTGCGATCATCAGCAATGTGGGGATCTCGTTGACCATCCGCCAGTGCCTGGCCGGTTTTTCATTGCGGTCCTCGGCGAATTTGCGCACCGCGCCCGCGAGATAGCCATGCATGGCGGACAGCAAAAGCACCGCACCGATCTTGGCATGCAGCCAGCCGCCCTGGAAACCAAAACCCTTCCAGGCGAGCCACAGGCCGAACACCCAGGTGACGATCATCGCCGGGTTGATGATGCCGCGCAGCAGGCGCCGCTCCATCACCTTGAAGGTCTCCGATTGCACCGAGCCCTTCTCGGCATCGGCGTGATAGACCAGCAGCCGCGGCAGATAGAGCATGCCCGCCATCCATGAGATGACGGCGAGGATATGGATCGCCTTTGCCCAGAGATAGAAGCTGTCGGGTGCCGCGAAATACAAAAGCGCGGTGAGAACGACCAGCACCGCGATACCTGACATCATCCGCATCATCGCCTGACCGGTGCTGTTCGTGTTTTTCATCTCAGCCATCAGCGTGTCGCGCTCCGCACCTGTTTCACCATCGCCTCGACATGGGCGATCGGCGTCTCCGGCGTGATGCCATGACCGAGATTGAAGATCAGCGGTCCGTCTCCCAGCGCTCCCAGGATCGCCTCGACGCCGTCGGATAGCGCCTTGCCGCCAGCCACGAGCCGCAAGGGATCGAGATTGCCCTGAACCGCACCCGAGCGCTGCAATTCCTTCGCCGCGATCAGGGGTACCGTCCAGTCGATCCCTAGCGCCGTCACGCCGGTCTTCTGTCGATATGTCCGGTAGCGCGAACCGGCACCCTTGGGAAAACCGATGATCGGAACATCGGGATGAACCGCCCGCACCCGGCCAACGATCTCGGCCATCGGCTGAACGCAGAACAGGTCGAAACTCTCATCGTCCAGCACGCCGGACCAGGAATCGAATATCTGCACCACATCCGCACCCGCCTCGATCTGGCGGATGAGATAGGCGGCCGAATGTTCGGCAAGCACCTTCAGCAATCGTTGAAAGGCCACCGGTTCGCGATAGGCAAAAAGCCGCGCCGGCGCCTGGTCGGGCGTGCCATGACCGGCGATCATGTAGGTCGCCACCGTCCACGGCGCGCCGCAGAAGCCGATCAGGGTTGTCTCTTCGGGCAGTTTGGCCCGCAACCGGCGAACCGTCTCATAGACCGGTTCGAGATTCACGTGAAACACCTCGCCTTCCAGAGCCAAAATCTCCGGCGCGGTGATCGGCGTCAGCAGCGGCCCTCTGCCCTCTTCGAAGCGGACGTCACGGCCAAGCGCATGCGGAACGACAAGGATATCGGAAAACAGGATCGAGGCATCGAAGCCGAAGCGCTCGATCGGCTGCAAGGCCACTTCGACCGCAAGGTCTGGATCATAGCAGAGGTCCAGGAACGAGCCCGCGCGTCTGCGTGTCTCCCGATACTCCGGCAGGTAGCGTCCGGCCTGACGCATCATCCAGAGCGGAGGCGGAAAATGGGCCTTGCCCCTGAGGACATCCAGCATGATCCGGTTCTGGGGCATCGAGCGCTCGCTTCTCCCAGCCTCTTCTATAATCAAAGATTCTTATATCTAAGATTCTTCTGATTCTAAGAGTCTGTTGGTTCTGGTGGTTGCCACCTGTCCCGCTTTGCCCCGGAAAACACCAGCCAACATATTGTCGCGTGCTTCTTTTTCCCAGATGTAGGGTTCTGGGGATAGATCGGAATCGATCAAGCGAGTCAAAGTGTTAGGCACAGTGGTGAAAAGCAGGTCCTGTGGACGGACCGCAGTCGAAAAAAGCCGTCCCCAAACTTGTCCCCAGTCGCCCGACGAAGCTGACAGCGCATCGAATTGTGGACAAACTGCCATCTGATACAGTCGCCTCCGACAGGCCCGTCTTTTCATCCCGCTTTATCCACAGAAGCCCACAGCCCCAGGTGACCCCCTGTGAACAAACCCCAGAGCTTCTTCCACCTGCACCTGATTTCCGACGCGACCGGCGAAACGCTGCTCGCCGCCGGCCGGGCAGCTTCGGCGCAGTACAAGGACGCGCGCGCCATCGAGCATATCTATCCGCTGATCCGCACCGAAAAGCAGGTGGCGAAGGTGTTCGAGGACATCGAGGAGGAACCGGGCATCATCCTCTATACGGTCGTCGACCAGAAGCTGGCGCGCGGCATCGACGAGCGCTGCGCGGCCATGGGCCTGCCCTGTGTGTCGGTGCTGGAGCCGGTGCTGACCGTGTTCCAGTCCTATCTCGGCACCCCGGCCGGCCGCCGCGTCGGTGCCCAGCATGTTCTCGACGCTGAATATTTCCGCCGCATCGATGCGCTCAATTTCACCATGGACCATGATGACGGCCAGTTGCCGCTCAACATGGACGATGCCGATGTCGTGCTGATCGGCATTTCGCGCACGTCGAAGACGCCGACCAGCATCTATCTCGCCAACCGCGGCATCAAGACCGCCAACATCCCGATCGTGCTTGGCGTGCCGGTGCCGGAAAGCCTGGTTGCCGCCAGCAAGCCGCTGATCGTCGGGCTAATCGCCACCGCCGAGCGCATCTCGCATGTCCGGCAAAACCGCATCCTCGGCAACAGCAGTTCGTATGAGGCATCGGATTATGTCGACCGCGCGGCGATCAGCGAAGAGCTAGCCTACGCCCGCAAGATCTGCACGCGCCATGGCTGGCCGATGATCGACGTCAGCCGCCGCTCGATCGAGGAAACGGCGGCGGCCATCGTTGCCCTGCGGGGGAAGACGCGCTAGGGCGTCGATATTCAGGTGATGCCGGCCTGCAAATGGCGGTTTCCTGCGCTTCCGGTGCTCACGTACTTTAAGTACGCTCCGCTCCGGTTCTCGGAAGCCACCATTTTCGACTCGGCCTGACCTGAATCTCAACACCCTAGTCGGTGCCAGAAAACCAGGCGTACAAACCATGACCGAAAAACTCATCCTCGCTTCCGGCAGTCCGTTCCGCAAGGCGATGCTCGTCAATGCCGGCGTCGATGTCGAGGCGGTGCCGGCCGATGTCGACGAGCGCGCGCTCGAGGGGCCTTTGCAGGATAGCGGCGTCTCGCCCGAGGATGTCGCCCTGGTGCTGGCCGAGGCCAAGGCCACAGAAGTGAGCGAGCGCAGGCCGGGCGCCCTGGTGCTCGGCTGCGACCAGACGCTGTCGCTCGTCGACGAGGTGTTCCACAAGCCGGCTGACATGGAAGGTGCCCGCCGTCATCTGCTGGCGCTGTCGGGCAGGACCCACCAGCTCAACAGCGCCGCGGTGCTGGTTCGCGACGGCAAGGTCTTGTGGCGGCATGTCGGCATTGCTTCGATGACCATGCGCAAGCTCGACCCGGCCTTCGTCGGCCGCCATCTCGCCCGCGTCGGCGCCAAGGCGCTGGGAAGCGTCGGCGCCTATCAGATCGAAGGCGAAGGCATTCAATTGTTCGAGAAAATCGAGGGCGATCATTTCACCATTGTCGGCCTGCCGCTTCTGCCGCTGCTGGCCGAACTGCGTGACCTGGGGGCAATCGATGGCTGAGGCGTCGAAGAAGGCCTTCGTGTCAGGCCATCCGGTCAAGCATTCGCGCTCGCCAAGAATCCATGGCCACTGGCTGGCCAGGCATGGCATTGACGGCAGCTACCAGGCCATCGATGTCGCGCCGCAGGATTTTGCCGAGTTCGTGAACACGCTGCAGGCAAACAATTACCGCGGCGGCAACATCACCATCCCGCACAAGGAAGTCGCCTTCGCGTTGGCCGAGCGCCGCGACCAGGCGGCGCAAGAGATCGGCGCCGTCAACACGCTGTGGTTCGAGAACGGCGTCCTGTGGGGCGGCAACACCGACGGTCACGGCTTTGCCGCCAACCTCGACGATCATGCGCCGGGCTGGGCAAGCAACGGTCCGGCGGTGGTGCTTGGCGCCGGCGGTGCGTCGCGCGCCGTCATCCATGCGCTGAAGCAGCGCGGCGTTGCCGACATCCGCATCGTCAACCGCACTCTGGCCCGAGCGCAGGAATTGAGGGATCGTTTCGGCGCCGGCGTGTCGGCGCATGGCATGGCGGCGACCGATGAACTGCTCGGCGATGCCGGCCTGCTGGTTAACACCACAGCGCTCGGCATGCATGGCAATGAAGGCCTGTCGGCCGATCCCGCCCGGCTGCCGGACCACGGCATCGTCACCGACATCGTCTATGTGCCGCTGGAGACGCCGCTGCTCGCCGCCGCCCGCGCGCGAAATCTGAAGACGGTCGACGGCCTCGGCATGCTGCTGCATCAGGCCGTGCCCGGCTTCGAGCGCTGGTTCGGCGTCAGGCCGCAGGTCACGGGGGAATTGCGCGCGCTTATCGTCGCCGATCTGGTGCCGAAGCCATGATCGTGCTCGGACTCACCGGCTCCATCGGCATGGGCAAGTCGACCACGGCCAGGATGTTCGCTGACGCCGGCGTGCCGGTCCATGATTCCGACGAGGCAGTGCATCGCCTCTATGCCGGCAAGGCAGCCCCCCTGGTCGAGGCCGCCTTTCCCGGCACCACACTTGCCGGCGTGGTCGATCGTGCCAAACTTGGCGCGCGCGTGCTCGGCGATGCCGCCGCGCTGAAGCGGCTCGAGGCGATCATTCACCCATTGGTGCGCGCCGACGCCGATGCCTTCCTGGCCAAGCATCGTAACGCGAGCGAATCGATCGCGGTGCTCGACATTCCCCTGCTGTTCGAAACCGGCGGCCGCAACCGCGTCGACAAGGTCGTCGTCGTCACCGCCCCGGCCGAGACCCAGCGCGAACGCGTGCTGGCGCGGCCGGGCATGACGGAAGAAAAACTGGCATCGATCCTGGCCAAGCAGGTGCCGGACGCGGAAAAACGCCGCCAGGCCGATTTCGTCGTCGACACCGGGCGGGGATTGGACGCTGCGCGTGTTCAAGTGAACGCGATCATTGCGGAGCTAATTGGGCGCGGCGGACCGCGCCACTGACACTGGCTGCTGTCTGTCAACGTCGGCGCCGCCCCTCATCTGCCTGCCGGCATCTTCTCCCCGTATAGTGACGGAGAGAAGGACGCTGTCGCAAAGGATTTCGCCAATCTCCAAGGTTCGGAAAGGGAGCCGAGGTTGCGGCCAGCCCCTTCTCCCCGTCACTATACGGGGAGAAGGGCCCGGCAGGGCGATGAGGGGCAGCGCAAACCTGTAGTGATTGCCTTGATCAGCTTCGTTTCCCATTGCCATTTTGTTCCGGTCTCACGATTCTGCTCCTTTGGAGCGACTGATTCGATGCGTGAAATCATCTTCGACACGGAAACCACCGGCCTCGATTCGCGCGACGACCGCGTCATCGAGTTGGGCGGCGTCGAGCTGGTCAACCGCTTCCCGACCGGCAGGACCTTCCACCACTACATCAACCCGCAAGGCCGCGCGATCCACGCCGAGGCGCAGGCGGTGCACGGCATCAGCGCGGCGGACCTCGCGGGCAAGCCGACCTTTGCCGAGATTGCGCAGGAGTGGCTGGACTTCACCGACGGCGCCAAGCTGGTCGCCCACAACGCAACCTTCGACGTCGGCTTCCTCAACGTTGAATTCGGCCGGCTGGGTCACCCGGTCATAGACAATGGTTTTGTCGTCGACACGCTGGCGCTGGCGCGCCGCAAGCACCCGATGGGCCCCAACTCGCTCGATGCGCTCTGCCGGCGCTACGGCATCGACAACACCAAGCGCACCAAGCACGGCGCCCTGCTCGATTCCGAATTGCTGGCCGAGGTCTATATCGAGCTGATCGGCGGCAAGCAGGCGGCACTCATCCTCGACAGCGCCACCGCGCCGGCGCAAGGCGAGAATGTCCGCCAGATCGAAATCATCATCAGCCAGCGCCCGGCACCCCTGCCGCCGCGTGTCACCGAAGCCGAACGCGCCGCGCACACCGGCATGGTCGGGACGCTTGGCGAAAAGGCGCTGTGGCTGAAGGTTGCGGCTGGCTGAGCAACTACTGACCGAAACCCTCGCGTCTTCGTCATCCTAGGGCGGAGCAGGAGCGAAGCGACGTTGCGGAGACCCTAGGATCCATGCAGTGACAGTGGTGCAGTGGCTCCGGCGGTGCAAAAAACCGAACGCCTACCACCCCGTCCCGCGAATCAGCTCGAACCATTCCGGATTGGCCTTTTCAATTAGATCTTCCGTTGGCGCGGCCAGCGTTTCAGCGACTTCTCGCGCTGGATGGCATCGGTGATATCGAAAAATTCTTCGTACCAGACCAGCCGCTGAACACCGTAGCGGCTGGTGAAGCGCGAGCCCTCACCGGATTTGTGCTCCGGCATGCGGCGACCGAGATCGTTGGTGACACCGATATAGATGGTGCCGGCCTTCTGGCTCGCAGTCATGTAGACATAGCCGGTCATCGTTTTAGCGTAGCGAGCATAGGCGCGGGGGCAAGCGCCATTCTGATCCGTTGCATTCTAAGGCGCACGTCACGGCATGGATCCTAGGGTCTGCGCTGCGTCGCTTCGCTCCTTGCTTCGCCCTAGGATGACGAAGACGGGAGGGCTAGGCCATTCGAAGGGCGCCGGCGCCTCAGCTATCTCTCCAGCACCTCAAACAGAAAACCCGGCGCGAGGCCGGGTTCTCAGAAAACAACAGCGATGGCAGCCGAGCTCAGCTCACCTTGACCTTGGACGCCTCGTCCTCGGCCAGCTTCTGCTGGAACATCTGTGCGAAGTCGATGGGGTCGAGCATCAGCGGCGGGAAGCCGCCATTGCGGGTTGCCTCGGCGATGATCTGGCGGGCGAACGGGGACAAAAGGCGCGGGCATTCGATGAACAGGATCGGCAGCATGTGCTCCTGCGGAAAACCTGCGATGGCGAACACGCCGCCATAGACCAACTCGACATTGAACAGCACTTCCTGGTCGAAGGACGCCTTGGCGTTCAGCGTCAGATTGACGTCGAACTGCTTGTCGGAGAGCGGGTTGGCGTTGACGTTGACGTTGATGGCGATGCCCGGCGCCTTGTCGCGACCGCGCAGCGAATTGGGCGCGCCGGGGCTTTCGAAGGACAGGTCCTTCACATATTGCGCCAGAACGTTGAGCGACGGCTGCGCCGCATTGCCGTTTCCGTTGGCTGCGCCGACCGGCGCGTCATCTTTGCTGGCCATAAGCCTTGTCCTCTTGCCTGGGCAGCGTCGCTGACCGAATTGAAATCGGGCGTTCGCTACCATGGCGGGGATGACAAGACAAGGTTTGCCGCCTTGCTTCCGGGCTGCGGGATGGAGATGGGACGGCGCCCTAATCGTCCTTCAGGCGG
>NZ_RZQI01000015.1:0-19247 GCF_003998335.1 Mesorhizobium sp. M7A.F.Ca.CA.002.05.1.1
CATGTTGACCTTGCCGGGCGCGATCATCACCTGCACGTCGACCGGCACGGCCTCGATGCCCTGGAAAGCGACCGTGCGAACCCGCGCCACCATCGTGCAACCCCAATTCAGGCTGGCCCCAGCCCCTGCGATCAGGCCAGGAATGGCCCGCCGGGAAGACAATCACACTTCCCCGGTCAAATCAAGAACATTACGGGAACGCATGACCGCTTGGGTTGCAGCGGAATTGAGCGCGGTTGCAAAAACGGAACATGGTTAAGACAAAATGAAAACGGCTTACCCGCGCTTTCCCTCGACCGCGTCCCAGAACAGGCTGGCGATGTCGGCGCCGCCGAAGCGTTTGACCTCGCGCACGCCGGTCGGCGAGGTCACGTTGATCTCGGTCATGTAGTCGCCGATCACGTCGATGCCGACCAGGATGAAGCCGCGCTCCTTCAGCGATGGGCCGATGCGGGCGCAGATCTCGCGTTCGCGCTCCGTCAGTTCGGTCTTTTCGGCGCGGCCGCCGACATGCATGTTGGAGCGGGAATCATGCTCGGCCGGCACCCGGTTGATGGCGCCAACCGGCTCGCCGTCGATCAGGATGATGCGCTTGTCGCCCTTGCGCACGTCCTTGAGATAGCGCTGTACGATGTAGGGTTCGCGGAACATCTGGCCGAACATTTCCAGCAGCGAGGCAAGGTTGCGGTCGGCCTCCAGCAGATGGAAGATGCCGGCGCCGCCATTGCCGTAGAGCGGCTTGACGATGATGTCGCCGAACTCCTTGCGGAAGGCGGCAACTTCGAGCGGATCCTTGGTGATCAGCGTGTCCGGCATCAGGTCGGCAAATTCGGTGACGAAGATCTTTTCCGGGCTGTTGCGCACCCAGGCCGGGTCGTTGACCACGAGCGTTTTCGGATGGATGCGCTCCAGGATGTGCGTGGTGGTGATGTAGTTCATGTCGAAGGGCGGATCCTGGCGCAGCAGGACCACATCCATCTCCGACAGGTCGGTACGCACCTTCTCGCCCAGCGAATAGTGGCTGCCCTTCTCGTCGCGCACCTGCATTTCCTCGATGCGGGCAAACACCTTGCCGTCGCGCAACGAGAGCCGATCCGGCGTGTAGTGGAACAGCTCATGGCCGCGCCGCTGCGCTTCCAGCGACAGCGCGAACGAGGTGTCGCCGGCGATCGACACGGTGGAGATGTGGTCCATCTGGACGGCGATTTTCAGCTTCATGGCGGGTCTCCGGCGGCTCGGATGGACGACTGTCTTGCCTGTACAGGCTCACTGCCCGTCTGCCAATCGCGACATTCCTGGGATTGGCATCCGACACCCGAATGCGCTGCTTTCATCGATCCTTCGAAACAGTCGCGGTTGCCCCTGGAAAATCGATTTCGCGATACGTTTCCTAAAGGGTTTGCTGCCAGTCTGAAAATAAATTCCGACGTCACAAAACAGGGACACCGATGCAAACTTCGTTTGGCACCGGTCAGGCAAACAGGGAGAGCACGGATCTGGCATTCACAGATCCGTTGACCGGGCTTGGCAACCATCGCCGCTTCTTCGACAAGGTCGATCGCCTGATCGCCGACCGTGCCGACGATCCCGCGCCCTTTACCGTCGGCATTCTCGACCTCGACGGCTTCAAGCCGATCAACGATCTGTTCGGCCACAAGGCCGGCGACGACATCCTGATCCAGGTGGCGATGCGGCTGCGCGCCTCGATGGACGGCCATTCCACGGTCTGCCGCATCGGTGCCGACGAATTCGCCTTTCTCTATCCCCTGGTGTTCAGCGAGGATGCAGCGGCCGAAAAGTCGCGCATGCTGATCGAGATCCTGTCGGCGCCCTATGATGTCGGCGAACGCACCGCCAGGCTTTCGGCCTCGGTCGGCTGCTCGCTGTTCTATTCGGGCGACGAGACCACGGAAATCCTCATCAATAAGGCCGAGACGGCGCTCTATCACGCCAAGCGTTCCGGCCGTGGCCGCGTCGTCGTCTACACCCGTGAGATGGAAGAGGCGGCCAAGCGCGTCACCCGCATCGAACAGGCGCTGCGCCGGGCTGTCTCGGCCGGCGAGGTGGAGCCGCATTTCCAGCCCATCGTCGACCTCAACACGCGCCGCACCATCGGCTTCGAGACGCTGGCGCGCTGGACAGATCGCGACCTCGGCTCGGTGCCGCCGACCGTCTTCATTCCCATCGCCGAGGAGCGCGGCATCATCGGCCCGTTGTCGCAGCTGGTGCTGCGCAAGGCGACCGAAGCGGCCAGAAGCTGGCCGAAGGACCTGTTCCTGTCCTTCAACCTGTCGCCATCGCAGCTCGTCGACCAGAACACCGGCCTGCACATACTGGCGATCCTCGATCGCACCGGCTTCGATCCGCGCCGGCTGGAGATCGAGATCACCGAGACCGGCCTGATGAACGACCCGGCCTCTGCCGCGCAGATCGTCGAGGATCTGCGCCGCGTCGGCATCCGCGTCTCGCTCGACGATTTCGGCACCGGCCAGTCCTCGCTCGGCCGTCTGCGCGAATTCCATTTCGACAAGCTCAAGATCGATCGCGCCTTCGTCTCCTCCATTCTCGACGACCGTCCCTCGGAGCACATCATCCGCGCCATTCTCGCAATGTGCGAGGGGCTCGGCATGGACGTCGTCGCCGAAGGCATTGAGCAGGAAGCGCAGGCCGACCGCCTCGTCCAGTTCGGCTGTGCCGGCGGGCAAGGCTATCTGTTCGGCAAGCCCGTCGATGCCGACGCCACGCTCGGCTATCTCCGTGATTCCTTCCGCGGCGCCCTGCGCGCCAAGGCGATCTGACCGGCGATCCCCGCGATCCGCAATCCCGACGGTGCCGCCATGCGCATCCGGTGCGGCGCATTGTCGTTTTGTCTGACATAAGCCCAGAAATCCGATCTTTCGCCCTTGCCCACGCGCCTTGCGTGGCTAGGATGCGCGCCGATCACGCTACAGCGCCGCGCGTCCTTTCGGACGCGCAAAGGACGCTGTAGCAATTTACATCTTGCGCATGATCCCTTTCCGAAAATCGATCCGATTTTCGGGGTCATGCGCTGGGAGACAGGAACGATGATGCCATCGGCGCATTTTGCCGACCTCGAAGGAGCCTCGGTGCTGATCACCGGCGGCGGTTCCGGAATTGGTGCTGCCCTGACCGAGGGGTTTGTGCGCCAGGGCGCCAATGTCGCCTTCATCGACATCGCCGACGGCCCAAGCACGGCCCTTGCCGACCGCATCGAGAAAGCGTTCGGCAAGCGGCCGCTCTATCTCAAGACCGACCTACGCGACGTCGAGGCCCTGCGGGCGTCCGCCGCGAAGGCCGCCGAGGCGCATGGCGATGTCACTGTGCTGGTCAACAATGCGGCCTGGGATGAACGCCACGCCGTCGAGGACGTGACGGTCGAGTTCTGGGACAACAACCAGGCTATTAATCTCAGGCCGCATTTCTTCACCGCGCAAGCGGTGGCGCCGGGCATGAAGCGGGCGGGCGGCGGCTCGATCATCAACTTCACCTCGACGTCCTATCTGATCAACCACCCCGACATGCCGTCCTACACGGCCGCCAAGGCCGGTATCCTCGGTCTGACCAAGGGGCTGGCCGGCAAGCTCGGTGTCGACGGCATCCGCGTCAATGCCATTGCGCCCGGCTGGGTGATCACCGAGCGGCAGAAGGAGCTCTGGGTGACCGAACAGGGGCTTGCCGCCCATGTCGCCAAGCAATGCATCAAGCAGGTGATGCAGCCCGACGACATCGTCGGCACCGTGCTGTTCCTGGCCTCGGACGCCTCGCGCATGCTGACAGCGCAGATGCTGGTCGTCGATGGAGGTTTCCTGTGAGCCCAGCCGGGAACGCGCCGGCGGTCGCCGCCGTCGACTGGGGCACGACCCGCATGCGGGTCTGGCTGATCGACGGGCAAGGCAAGGTGCTTGCTGAACGCCGTGGCGATGATGGCCTGATCACGGCGCAGCAGAAGGGCTTTTCGACCATCCTCGAAGGGCATCTGGCGGCGATGGGAGCACCAGCGGCGCTGCCCGTCATCATCTGCGGCATGGCCGGATCCCGCCAGGGCTGGCTGGAAGCGCCCTATGTCACCGTGCCGGCGCCGCTTAGCGCCATCCTTGCTGGTGCCGCCAGCGTGCCCGGCCAGAGCCGCGACATCCGCATCGTTCCGGGCCTTGCCCAGCGACTGACTGACGCGCCCGACGTCATGCGCGGCGAGGAAACCCAGCTTGCCGGCGCCGGCCTGCCGGCCAGGGGGCGCCAGCTGGTCTGCATGCCCGGTACCCATTCGAAATGGGTGCTGGTCGAGGACGGTACTGTCACCGGCTTCGGCACCTGGCCGACCGGCGAGCTGTTTTCGGTGCTTGCCGCGCATTCGATCCTGCGCCATTCGCTCGGCGAACATCCAAAGCCCGTCACATCGGACAATCCGTTCTTCCGCCGCTGGTGCGAAACCGCATTGAGCGATGGCGGCGATGTCACCTCGCGGCTGTTTTCCATCCGCGCCGCCGGCCTGCTGCAGGATTTGAAAGCCGACGATGCCGCAGCCTGCCTGTCCGGCCTTCTGATCGGCGGCGAGATCGCCTCCGCCAGCCGTCGGCACGGCGCCGGTGCGGAACCCGTGGTGCTGGTCGCCTCCGGTGCGCTGGGAACGCTGTACAGCGAGGCGCTCGGCCTTGCCGGACTTGAGGTCCGGGCCGTCGACGCGGACGAGGCGGTGCGTGCAGGTCTCGTCGAGGCGGCGCGCGAGAACGGCATGATCGCAAGAATTGGAGCAGCTCGATGAGCCAGACCGCACCGTTTCCAAAACTCAAGCGCGGCCTGGTTGCCATCCTTCGCGGGCTCAAGCCCACCGAGGCGATGGCCATGGGCCAGGCACTGTTCGACGCCGGCATCGAGGCGATCGAAGTGCCGCTGAACTCACCGCAACCGTTCTCGTCGATCGCCCGCATCGTCCAAGTGCTGCCGAAAACGGCGCTGGTCGGTGCCGGCACGGTGCTGACGCCGGCCGATGTCGATGGCTTGCACCAGGCCGGAGGGCGGCTGCTGGTCAGTCCCAACATCGATGCCGAAGTGATGGCGCGCGCCATGCACTACGGCATGGTGACGATGCCCGGCGTGTTCACGCCAACCGAAGCCTTCCAGGCGATCAAGCTCGGCGCCTCGGCGCTTAAATTCTTCCCGGCGAGCGTGCTGGGTGCAGGCGGCATTTCCGCGATGCGCGCGGTGTTGCCGGCGCAAACGCTGGTCGGTGCCGTCGGCGGCGTCTCCGAAAAAGATTTTGCCGGCTACAAGGCGGCCGGCGTGACCGCCTTTGGACTGGGCTCCAGCCTGTTCAAGCCGGGCATGAGCGTCGACGAGGTGGCCGCGCGTGCACATGCTGCCGTCGTGGCCTGGGATGCGGTGTTCGGAGAAGCAGGATGAGCGAAGCGATCGTTACGGTTTTTTCCGATCACGTCTGCCAGCTCGGCGAGGGGCCGAGCTACGATCCCGCCACCGATACGCTCTACTGGTTCGACATCGTCAACGGTCAGCTTCTGCAAAAGCAACTGTCCGGCGGCGCGGCCACCGTCCATGAGCTTGGCCAAATGGCGAGCGCCATCGCCGTCATCGACGACAAGCGCCAGCTTATCGCCGCCGAAACCGGCCTTTATGTCCGTGATGTCGCGACCGGCAAACTGACGCTGCACACGCCTGTCGAGGCCGACAATCCGGTCACACGCTCCAACGATTCCCGGGTCCACCCCTGCGGCGCCTTGTGGATGGGCACCATGGGCAAGGGCGAGGAAAAAGGCGCCGGTTCGATCTACTGGTTTTTCAGAGGCGAACTGCGCCGGCTGTTTTCGGACATCACCGTCTCCAATTCGATCTGTTTTACCGAGGATGGCGCAATCGCCTACTACACCGACACCTCGACCGGGCTTTTGATGCGCGTCGCCTGCGACCCGGCGACCGGCCTGCCTGCCGGTGAGCCAAAGCTGTTCGTCGATCACCGCTCGGCCAAGGGCTATATCGACGGATCCGTGCTCGACCGCGACGGCATCCTGTGGAATGCCGTCTGGGGCGGCAGCGTCATCGAAGCCTATGGACCCGACGGCAAGCTCGTCCGCACGGTCGCCATGCCGGTGACGCAGCCATCCTGCCCGGCCTTTGTCGGCGCCAAGGCTGACCGGCTGGCGGTCACCTCCGCCTGGTCGGGCAAGGATGAGAAGCAGCGTCTGCTGGATCTGCAGGGCGGCATGACCTTTCTGCTCGATATTCCCGTCAACGGCCGCTTCGAGCCGCGCGTGCTGATCGCCTGAACGAACTGGATTCTGCGGTCGGACGGTGCGTTGTCACGCAACCGCCCGCGCCGTGTCGGTTTCGCGAGAGCCTGACGCCTCGACCGTGCGATGGTAGGCAATCGCACTGCCGGGGAACGTTCATCTCATGCCGAGCCGCCAGCCAAGACTGATCCTCGTCCATGAGCCGGAGAAGGCTTGTTTCGACCGTCTGGTCGCCGACGGTCATGCACCGCAGCGCGCCGCCGAAATCGCGTCCTATCTGGCGCAGTCTACCGATCTCGCTCCTGAATTCGAGGCGCTTGAACGCGCCTGCCAGGCACGCGGCCTGTCGTTTGCGCCAGTGGCGCTGGACGACGCCGCAACGGTGCTCGCCGAGGAGCACCCCAGCACGACGCTGGTCTGGACGCTGACCGACGGCATCGCCTATTTCCGCGGCGGCGCGGCGCCCGCTCTGGCGCGATTGGGCGGTTTCAAGACGGTCGGCGCAGATGATGCGCTGTTCGCGCTCTGTCAGGACAAGTTCCGCTCCGGAGCCGTGCTCGGCGCACTCGGCATGCCGGTGCCGCAGGCCGGGCTCGCGCGCGACGGCCAATGGCTGGTCGAGCCGCCGGCCTCGCCCGCCGGCTGGTTCGTCAAGCCCAATCGGCTCGGCGCCAAGATCGGTATCTGGCCGGACTCGCGTGTGGCCGACCTCGGCCATGCGCTGGAGCTTAGCCGGCGCGTCTTTTCGGCCTATCGCGACGATGTCGTCGTCCAGCCCTATGTCGCCGGCCGCAATGTGCGCGCCAGTTTCCTCGGCCTGGTGCCTGGCGCCGGGGTCGAAGCCCTTGGCGTGGCTTTTGTCGATTCAGGCGCCGATTTCCAGACCATGGCCGACAGCCTGGCGCTCTACGGCGACACCGGGGAGGCAGCGAAAGCGGCGGGACATTACGCCGAGCCGGAACTCGTCGCGGTTGCCGACAGCCAGCCGGCCGCCGACACCAGGATTCGCGCGATCGCCGAGCGGCTGATGGGCGGGCTCGGCCTGCGCGATGTGTTTTCCATCGATCTCAGGGTCGAGGCCGACGACACCGTCCACCTCATCGAGTTCGAGGTCTGCCCCGGCCTGCCCTGCTTCGATTTCCGCGCCTATTGCCGCCAGCAATGGGGCCTCGAGCTGGCCGACGCCATGGCCAAGACAGCGGCGAGCCGGCTGATCGGCCAAGAGCATCGCGCCTGAAGGCGCGAGGGCAGATCGCGGGCCGACGGGCGGACGCGTTTCACTGCGGCATTCGCTCGACCGCCTGCAAGGACGGATCCATCTTGTCCCAGGCATGGCCGTGGCTCGTGTAGGTCACCATCTGCGGGCTGAACTGTTCCGGATCGTCGAGGCTGGCCGCGTGGACCACTATCAGCTCGGGCATGGCGACGGGTATCAGAAAGACCGGCGTTCCGCAGGTTGGACAGAAGGTGTGGATTTTTTCGTTGCCGCTGGCGCCCGCCACGCGCCAGGTGCTCACCTCCCCGGTGATGGCCATATCGGCACGCTGGCCGAAGGTCAGGTAGGATCCGTGGCCGGTGCCTGAGCGCTTCTGGCAATCGCTGCACTGGCAGTGGTTCTGGAAGATCGGCTCGTCATTGGTTTCGTAGCGGATCGCGCCGCATGCGCAGCCGCCGGTATAACGCTTGGTCATTGTCATTCTCCACGGGCCTGATTCTGCTTGAGGTCGCAACATCAGGCCGATTTCGGCTTGGCGAAAATGTCGATGCCGCTGCCGGTTTCGAGGAAGGATTTCAGGCTCGACAGCACCGCCGGCCAGCCCTGGCTGACGCCTTTCGCCATGCCGCTGCCGGCTTCGAGCTCGTCATGGCTGACGGTCAGCCGCACCATGGTGTCGTATTCCTCGATGGCGAACGTCACCCGGCTGGTTTTCGACGGATCGTCGGCCTGCGAAGCATTCGCCCAGGTGATGACAAGGCGGGTCGGCGGCGAAATCTCGACGACCTCGCCGACGAGCTCTACGGTCTGTTCGTCATTGGCGCGGATATGTTCCCATTTCGAGCCCGGCGTCCATTCGGAGACGTTCTCGTGGCCCCAGTAGCGCTTCGCGATCTCGGGCTTGATTATGGCCTCGAACACCTTCTGCGGCGTTGAGCGGATATAGGTCACGTAGACAAAGCTGGTCGTTTCCCTGGTCATCGGTCTTCTCCTTCGAGTTCTTGCTTCAGGTCGTGCAGCAGGCTGAGCCGCTGCCGTTCGAATTTCCGTACCCAGCGCTCGTAGACTTCGTGCAGCGGCACGGGATTGATGAAATGCAGCTTTTCGCGGCCGCGCTTGACCGTGCTCACCAGATTGGCCGCCTCCAGCAGGTCGAGGTGCTGGGTGGCGGATTGCCTGGCCATGTCCAGATGGTCGCAAAGCTGACTGAGCGTCTGCCCGTTCTGCTCGCACAGAAGGTCAAGCAGCCTTCTGCGTGTCGGATCGCCCAGCGCTTTGAAAATCTTGTCGGCGTCCATCTGCCTCACCTTGTTGTAGGCACAATATGCAGGTAAATACCTGCATGTCAACCGGCGATCCGACCCGCGTGAATGACCGCTCGTCGGCACGGCTCCGCACCCGGCAACTGCGCCAGGCAGATGACCGTGAAATCGCGGAGCAAAGATATGTAAAATGCGCCTGCGGGGCTTCAAACGCCGCCAGGCTTTATCCGATTTTGAGCAATGATCTCCGGCGAAAACCGGAATGACTTCTTCGGAACTATGCTTGCAAGGACATCAGGCGCCCTCGACCAGGACGATTTCGCCGTCGGCGACCTTCTGACGGATGGCGACGGCGCGCTGGTATTCCGGCGAATGGTAGCAATCATGCGCGGCGGCGAGCGATTCGAACTCTATGATGACGTTGCGTGCCCGGCCGGGGCCTTCGGCCTTTTCATGCTCGCCGCCGCGCGCCAGGAACTTCGCACCGAAGCGCTCGAAGGCAGGCTTGGCGGCGGCGACATAGTCCTTGTAGCCTTCCGCGTCGCGCACATCGACACGGGCGATCCAGTATCCCTTGGGCATTTTCTTGGTCTCCGAACTTGTTCTTGGAAATCTCAGGCCGAGCGCATCTCGTCGAGGATGGCTTCGGCCGCTTCCCGTTTGTTGTCCGCAGCAATGATCGGCCGGCCGACGACGAGGTGGCTGGCGCCGTTGCGGATCGCCTGGCCCGGCGTCACGACGCGCTTCTGGTCGCCATGGTCGCTGCCCGCCGGCCGGATGCCGGGTGTCACCACCGCCATGTCGGGTCCGACGATGCGGCGCACCGCCTCGGCCTCCGCGGCCGAGCAGACGATGCCGCCCATGCCGGCATGCAGCGCCTGTTCCGAGCGCCGCAGCACCAGCGTATGCGGGTCGTACTCGTAACCGACATCGATCATGTCCTGCTCGTCCATCGAGGTCAGCACGCTGACGGCAAGCAGGCAAAGGTCGCTGCCGCGCGCTGCTTCCACCGCCGCCGCCATCGCCTTGGGATAGGCGTGGATGGTCAGCATGGTCATGCCCATCTTGACGATGTTCTCGACGCCCTTGGCCACCGTGTGGTCGATGTCGAGCAGCTTCATGTCGAGGAAGACCTTGGTGCCGCCGCTGGTCAGTTCCCTGGCGAAATCGAGCCCGCCGGCGAAGGCAAGCTGGTAGCCGATCTTGTAGAAGGAGACGACGCCGTCGAGTTCGCGCACCGCCTGCTCGGCTTCTCTCACTGTCGGCACGTCGAGGCCGACGATCAGCCTTTCCTGCATGGATTGGGCCTGCAAGGTGCTGGCAATCATGTCTCTATCCGGGTGGACAGCATGCGCGAGGTTTCGATCAGCGTGCGGCATAGATGCTCCATCGATTTGTACAGTCTTTCGTCACGGAAATTGCCGTCCTCGTCGAAGGCGCTGCCACCCTCGGGCACCGAGCATTCCGGCGTCACCACCTCCATCTGGCAACGTACCAACACGGCGCGCAGATGGTTGATGCAGCGGATGCCGGCAAAGTGCCCGCTGGAGGACGAACAGAGGCCAACGACCTTGCCGGCAAGTGGCCTCACCGGCCGCCCGCCATCCCTGCGCACCCGGCTCACCCAGTCGATCGTGTTCTTGAGCAGCGGCGGAATGGAGCCGTTATATTCGGGCGTGGCGATCAGCAGCCCGTCATGGGCGATCACCAGACGGCCGAGTTTCTGGGCGTTTTCGGGAACGCCTTTTTCCTTTTCCAGATCCTCGTCCAGGATCGGCAAGGGATAGTCGGCAAGCGAGATGCGGGTCACCTCGGCGCCTTGCATGGCAAGTTCCTTCTGCGCCACGTCGGCCGTCCTGCCGCTATAGGCGCCGCTGCGCACCGAGCCGGCGAAGACGAGGATTTTCGGGATCACTGCCATTGGCCACCCTTGCTCCCGGACAGGTACAGCCAAGGATCGAGCAAATCAACGCCAACTTCGTCATCCCTGGGCGAAGCAGGAGCGAAGCTCCGTCGCGGAGACCCTGGGATCCATTCCGTGACCTTGACCGTAGAGTGCGGCGGAACAGAACTCTGCGCCGTGGCGTGCACTCGGAAGTCGCGGCATGGATCCTCGGGTCTGCGCTGCGTCGCTGCGCTCCTTGCTCCGCCCGTGGATGACGAAGTCATAGAGTTTGCGCGAGTCGCCGAGCGGTTCCGCTCCGAGAAACTAATGCGCTTCGCGGCGGTAGATCCACAGCTGGGTCGGCGGGATGTTGCGAAGGATGAAATCGAAATGCTTGACCGTATAATTGCCACGGCCGGCCGGGATCGGCGACATCGGGCCGTAGGTCAGCTGCACGATCGGCCGTCCGGCCGGGATGCGGTCGAGCAGGCTCTCGATATAGGCAATGCGCTGGGCGACCGGGAAGTTGAGCAGCGGCACGCCGGAAACGACGGAATCGAAGATCATCCCGCTCTTGTCGCCAAGCGTGGCGTTGAGATTGAAGGCATCGCCCTCGATGACGTTGACGCCGGGATAGAGCCGCCGCAGATGACGGACGAAATCCGCGGAATACTCGACCGCGTAGAGGTTTTCGGGCCGCACGCCCTGAGCGAGGATGGCGCGGGTGATCACGCCGGTACCGGGGCCGACCTCAAGCACCGGCAGGCCGGATTTAGGATTGACGATCGAGGCCATTTTGCGCGCGGTGACCGAACTGGTGGGCACGATCGAACCAACCGCCTTCGGCTTGTCGATCCAGCCCTTGAAGAATTTGAGTTCGTCGTCGAACTTTTCGACAAGCGCCTTCCGCAGTCCAGGGCCACGTGTCATGCAAGCTCTCCTCAGCGCTTCCCGCAAAGTTACTTAGCACCTGAGCGGTGCTAGGCAAGGCGCGGCCGGACGCATGTCGTGGATAAGATAATTTTCGTCGCGTCTCAAGGGGTGACGCGATTCAAGGATTTACGCGTTGCAAATCGGCTTAGGCTGGCCAAAGTGCATCAACGTTCGCCAAAGGACTCGAAAAAATCCTTCATGCGGGCAAAAAAGCCGCTCGATTGGGGCGAATTGTCCTGCGAGGAGAGCTGTTCGAACTCCTCCAGCAGCTCACGCTGGCGGCGGGTCAGGTTCTGCGGCGTCTCGACCGCGGTCTGGATGTAGAGGTCGCCGACATTGGGCTGACGCAGCACAGGCATGCCCTTGCCCTTGAGACGGAACTGGCGCCCGTTCTGCGTGCCCTCGGTCACCTTGACCTTTGTCTGCGTGCCGTCCAGCGTCGTCACCTCGAAGGAGCCGCCAAGGGCTGCCGTCGTCATCGAGATCGGCACCTTGCAATACAGGTCGGCGCCGTCGCGTTGGAAGAACTCGTGCGGTTTGACCGCCAGGAAAATATAGAGGTCGCCCGATGGCCCGCCGCGCAGGCCGGCTTCGCCCTCATTGGCAAGGCGGATGCGGGTGCCGTCCTCGATGCCGGCCGGGATGTTGACCGACAGCGAACGCTCCTCGGTGACGCGGCCCTGGCCGGCGCATTTCGGGCACGGATCCTTGATTGTCTGGCCGCGGCCCTGGCATTGCGGGCAGGTCCGTTCGATCGAGAAGAAACCTTGCGTGGCGCGCACCTTGCCGTGGCCGTTGCACATCGAGCAGGTGACGGGCTGGGTGCCGGGCTTGGCGCCGCTGCCCGAACATTCAGAGCAGGAGATCGACGCCGGCACCCGGATCTGCGCGGTCTTGCCGGCAAAAGCCTCTTCCAGGGTGATTTCCATGTTGTAGCGCAGGTCGGCGCCGCGTTCGCGGCCGCCCGACGAACGGCGCTGGCGCCCGCCCATCATGTCGCCGAAAATGTCCTCGAAGATATCGGCGAAACCGCCGGCGCCAAAACCTTGCGCGCCGCCATTCATGCCGCCCTGTTCGAAGGCGGCGTGGCCAAAGCGGTCGTAGGCCGCGCGCTTCTGCGGGTCTTTCAGCGTCTCGTAGGCTTCGTTGATTTCCTTGAACTTGTGCTCGCAGGAATGATCGCCGGGGTTGCGGTCGGGATGGAACTGCATGGCGAGCTTGCGGAAAGCGCTCTTGAGCTCCTTCTCGTCGGCGCCTTTTTGGACGCCCAGCGTCTCGTAGAAATCAGCTTTCATTTTTTCCCGCTGTCCGGATGCTCAACGTCTTGAAGCATTGTTGCGTCTCTTTGCCGGCACTGACGCTTCGATTTAGGTGCGATGGAAGGGGGATGCCAGTGTCGACGCGGCTTTGCCTGCATTTTTTCAGCAAGGCCCGCTGTTTTTCTGCAAGGGGTTGCAAAAAAGCCCGGCCTTCGCCGGGCTTTTCGCTTTACCTTGCCGTCAAACGGTTCAGGCCGACTTCTTCTTGTCGTCATCCTCGTCGATTTCCTCGAAATCGGCGTCGACAACGTCACTGTCCTTGGCGGCGTCCGCCTTGGCGTCGGCTTCCGCCGCTTCCTTCTGCGAAGCCTCGTACATGGCCTGGCCAAGCTTCATCGAAGCCTCGGCAAGCGCCTGGCTCTTGGCTTCGATGTCGGCCGGGTCGTCGCCTTCGGTCGCGGTCTTCAGCGCCGCGATCGCGTCGGAGATCGCCGTGCGCTCGCCTTCCGAAACCTTGTCGCCATATTCCTTCAGTGACTTCTCCGAGGAATGCAGCAGCGCTTCGGCCTGGTTGCGGGCCTCGACCAGCGCCCGCCGCTTCTTGTCGGTCTCGGCGTTGGCCTCGGCGTCCTTGACCATCTTCTCGATGTCGGCGTCCGAAAGACCGCCCGATGCCTGGATGCGGATCTGGTGTTCCTTGCCGGTGCCCTTGTCCTTGGCCGAAACGTTGACGATGCCGTTGGCGTCGATGTCGAAGGTGACCTCGATCTGCGGCACGCCGCGCGGCGCCGGCGGGATGCCGACCAGGTCGAACTGGCCGAGCGCCTTGTTGTCGGCGGCCATTTCGCGCTCACCCTGGAAGACCCGGATGGTCACGGCCGACTGTGAGTCCTCGGCCGTCGAGAACACCTGGCTCTTCTTGGTCGGGATCGTCGTGTTGCGTTCGATCAGGCGGGTGAACACGCCACCCAGCGTCTCGATGCCGAGCGACAGCGGCGTCACGTCGAGCAACAGCACGTCCTTGACGTCGCCCTGCAGCACGCCGGCCTGGATGGCGGCGCCGAGAGCAACGACTTCATCCGGATTGACGCCCTTGTGCGGCTCCTTGCCGAAGAACTGCTTCACGATCTCCTGGATCTTGGGCATGCGGGTCATGCCGCCGACCAGGACGACTTCGTCGATCTCGCCGGCCTTCAGGCCGGCATCCTTCAATGCCGCCTTGCAAGGGGCAATCGTGCGCTGGACCAGGTCGTCGACCAGCTGCTCGAACTTGGCGCGCGTCAGCTTCAGCGTCAGGTGCTTCGGCCCGGTCGCGTCGGCGGTGATGAAGGGCAGGTTGATTTCGGTCTGGGTGGTCGACGACAGCTCGATCTTGGCCTTTTCAGCCGCCTCCTTGAGGCGCTGCAGGGCAAGCTTGTCGTTCTTCAGGTCGATGCCCTGTTCCTTCTTGAACTCGGCCGCCAGATATTCGACCAGGCGCATGTCGAAATCCTCGCCGCCGAGGAAGGTGTCGCCATTGGTCGACTTGACCTCGAACACGCCGTCGCCGATTTCGAGCACCGAAATGTCGAACGTGCCGCCGCCAAGGTCATAGACGGCAATGGTCTTGCCTTCCTTCTTGTCGAGGCCATAGGCAAGCGCTGCCGCGGTCGGCTCGTTGATGATGCGCAGCACTTCAAGGCCGGCGATCTTGCCGGCATCCTTGGTCGCCTGGCGCTGGGCGTCGTTGAAATAGGCTGGAACGGTGATGACCGCTTTCTCGACCTTTTCCCCGAGATAGGCTTCCGCCGTCTCCTTCATCTTCTGCAGGATCATGGCCGAAATCTGCGAGGGCGACTGCTTCCTGCCGCCGGCTTCGACCCAGGCATCGCCATTGTCGCCCTTGACGATCTTGTAGGGGACAAGCTTCTTGTCCTTCTCCGTCACCGGATCGTCATAGCGGCGGCCGATCAGGCGCTTGACCGCGAAGATGGTGTTTTCAGGATTGGTGACCGCCTGGCGCTTGGCCGGCTGGCCGACCAGACGTTCGTCGTCGCCCGAAATGGCGACGATGGAAGGCGTCGTGCGCGCGCCTTCCGCATTCTCGATCACCTTGGGCTCCTTGCCATCCATGATGGCGATACACGAGTTGGTGGTGCCGAGATCGATACCGATTACTTTTGCCATTTTTCTAGTCTCTCCGCTAAGCAGGCTATCAGGACCCGTACAGGCGTTCCGACGAAAGCCCCTGTTCACAAGAAATCCCGTTCCGGCAACCGGCATTCCGGCGCCGAACGGCTTGGCGCGTATATAAGAACAGGCGGCATCGCGCGCAAGCATTCTGCGCAAGGCTTCCATGAACCTTTCCACCTCCGCCTGCGACTGATCTCCAGGTGCCGCATGGTGCGGCCCGGAAAGGAAGCCCCCATGACCAATAACCCAGAGACTCCCAGGTCTCCGGGAACAACAGGAGCTCGGCGCGACCACCGCCTTCGGGACGAGGTCGATGCGCTGGGCTTTCTGTTGATTCCGTTGACCCTGCGTAAGAGCAGGCGTATCGTCATCTTGAGGAAAGCAGACAATTCGATCAGGGAAGAACGAGCCGGACCGCCGCGCCTTGCCCTGATTTGCGCGGCCAGACCCGACGTTCTCCCGTCGACTACGGGGGGTAGTGTCATGTCTCGCATCCGCGGCTCGTTTGTGTCGTCTCTTGCTGGCGGCTTGCGCCGCGCTGTGCATCCAGGCGGGTTGCTGGCACTCGGCCTGTGGCTGGGCGCCGCGCAGGCGCAGGAAACCCGGATCATCTATCCCGGTTCGATGGCGGTGACCGGATTTTCCGGCACCATCATTCCCAATTTCGACCCCCCTGATTCCGAAAAAGAGGGACTGCCGCCCGGCGTCGATCCGGTCGACGAAACCTTCATCGACACCACGCGCGCCACCTTGCGCGTCTTCGACGTCTCGCAACTGGGCGGACCAGCCACCGGCCAGCTCGTCAACACGCCACCGCCCTTCGAGGTGACGGCGGAGCAGGTCGGCCAGGTGTTCGGCGTCACCTACGATGACGGCGTGCGCGACGGCGTTCCGACGGGCATTCCCAATCTCTATGCCGGCGCCACCTCGCTGCACGGCATCCGTATCGTCACCCCGGACGCCGACGATGACGGCCGCCCCGAGCGGCAGCGCCGCGGCGCTGCCGGCGCCATCTTCATGGATGGCCAGTTCGGCACCGAAAACGGCGGCGGGCCGGGCACCGTCTGGAAGATCGACGGCATCACCGGCCAGGTCTCCAAATTCGCCGACATCGACACCAACAGCGGTCCCGGCATCGGCAATCTCACATTCGACGCCACTCATCGCGAGTTCTTCGCGTCCGATCTCGATACCGGCCTGATCCATCGCATCGATGCCGAAGGCAGGCTGATCGACAGCTTCGATCACGGCGTTGCCGGCCGTCCCGCGCATGGGCTTGCTCCAGTCGCCGACGACGGTTCGGTGATGGACATAAAGGGAGCGACCTTCGACAGCGAAGACCCCGACAGCTGGGGCTACACGCAGGACGAGCGCCGCGTCTGGGGCGTCTCCTACCATGGCGGCCGGCTCTACTACTCGGTCGGCGAAAAGTCGGAAATCTGGTCGGTGGGCATCGCCCGCGACGGCAGTTTTGTCGGCGACCCGCGCTGGGAACTGACGGTCAAGGCCGACAAGGACTACGCCGTCACCGACATCGCCTTCGACAATAGCGGCTTCATGTACCTGGCCCAGCGCGGCCCAGTCGAGAACCGCTACGATTACAGCCAATTCGCCGATTCCGGCAAAGGCGAGGTCATCCGCTACTTCCGAGAGAACCCGGACGATCCGGAGACGGAATCGGTCTGGGTCGAAGTGCCGCAGGAATATGCGGTCGGTTTCCCGCAGGGCAACCGGCAGGCCGCCGGCGGTCTCGACCTGCAATATGGTTATGATTCCGACGGCAATCTCGACACATCGGTCTGCACGCAGACGCTGGTCAAGTCAGGCGACAAGCTGCGCGACAATCCTTCACTCGCCGAACAGCTCGCCG
Organism: Mesorhizobium sp. M7A.F.Ca.CA.002.05.1.1; assembly: GCF_003998335.1. Taxonomy (NCBI): domain Bacteria; kingdom Pseudomonadati; phylum Pseudomonadota; class Alphaproteobacteria; order Hyphomicrobiales; family Phyllobacteriaceae; genus Mesorhizobium; species Mesorhizobium sp. M7A.F.Ca.CA.002.05.1.1. Next base: position 16,861 of record NZ_RZQI01000015.1, read on the forward strand.
CCGGCGGGCCGCTGGCCGTGCATGGCGTCCAGATCACGCCGAAAGAGCTGGTCAAGCCGGCCAACGTGCCGCCCTTCGGCTCCTGGTTCGTCGACTTCGACGGTTATTTCGAAGATCCGGAGGTCGAGGGCCATGTCGGCGACGTTGCCGTCTGGCATCCTTGCGAGGGCCGCGCCGGCTATTACGAGGAAATCCCGGGCGGCTACCTGCCCCCCTTCTACCCGCCGGATTTCCCACCACCCGGCAACCTGCCTCCGTGCATCGATGTCGAGGATATCAGGTATTACTGTACGCCTCGCGGCCTCCAGGCCGATCTCTATCTCCATGACCACGCCGGCTTCGGCGGCGATTCGATCAAGGCCCAACCTTCGAATGAGACAAAGTCCAGGACGCCAGGCGTCGGGGTGACATCATCCCAGTCGCATGCGCCCGGCAAGCCTTACACGGTCGACATCACCGGCCACTATCCGGGCGACAGAGTGGATGTTGGACTTTGCTTCTACAGGAAGTCCGACAAGGACAAGGGTGGCTACTACCCTTGCTGCAAGATGATCTTGCCGCTCCGAACCCCAGCCGTCAGCTGCGAACGTTGAGGAGGGGAAGATGAAAAATCTCGCACTCTCCCCGCTCACGACGAGCTCGCAATCCACAGTCATGGAGACGATCATGAAACCCCTGTCATACGCCAGGCGCGGCGCGCGCTGGCTGATGGCGGCCGGTATCGCGGTCGCCATGTTCACCCCTGTGGCAAGCCACGCGGAAGACGCCGCCCCGATCACCCCGGAACTGAGGCTCGATCTCGACAATTCGAAGATCGTCAATCCGAGGCCGGAGCGGGCGGTGCCCTTCTTCACCAAGAAAGGCACCCAGCGGAGCTGCGACTATGTCGTCTACTCCCTGAGCTTTGGCCTGCGCGGCGATGCGCAAGCCTTCGCCGACCTGACAGCCTTGCTGAAAACGCTCAAGATCGAGTTCAAGGACCAGCTTCCACACGGCCTTTCGATCGTCAGCGCGAATGTGTCGGGCGACGGCACGGACGCTTCGGGCGGACCATTGCCCGGCGTTTCGATCAGCACCTCGGCCGGTCCGAACGACACGGCAACGGTGTCCAATTTCCGGCTCTCCGCCGCTGATCTCGACGGCGCCGGTGCCGCCAATGAACGCGTCATCAACTTCCAGATCACGGCCAAGATCGACCATGCGGCGTTTCCTTCGCCGACCGTGATCGACAACCAGGGTGTGATCAAGGTCAGCAACGGAGCCGGCCCCGGGACCATCATCCCGTCGCAGGATCCGGGCAAGCCCGACGATGGCAACTACAAGACCGGGGCCAAGACCTCGATCAAGATCGACCTCACCAACTGTGATAAGCGGCCACCGCCTCCCGACCGGGAATGCTTCAAGGTGGAACGCGGCACGGTGGACTGCGTGCCCGGCGGCGGCGCCTTCATCTACCACATGCCGGTCGGCCCGGAGATGGGCGGCAAGTGGGTGCAGGTGTCGACGACCACATCAGGCGTCACCATCATCCCCGACACCCAGTTGGTGCCGGCGGGCGGCGGTGTGCTCAACTGGAAGATCGTCGGCGCATCGCCCGGCGACGTCATCCACCTCATCGTCACCGGCATCGAAACCTATGCCGGTCCGAAGGAAGGCTGGGGCCTTTGCTGCACGCAGACGATCGACATCGTCATCCCGCGTGACCAGAGGTGCCCGCCCAAGGACAAGGAGCCGGACCTCAAGGTCGAGAAACGCGCCGACGTGACGCGTTGCACGATGGGTGGCGGCTGCGACTTCACCATCAGGGTCACCAATGTCGGCACCGGTGCCTACCACGGCAAGATCGTGCTCGACGAGGTGACGCTGCCGGCCGGATCGACGCTCGATTCAGGACCCAATCCGCCCTGGGTCTGCATACCCGGCGCCACCCCGATGATTTGCACCTACCCAGTAACCACGCTCAATCCGGGGGCCTCCGTCAACCTCAAGCTCGGCTTCAAGCCGGCCGGAGGCTGGCAAGGCAGCGTCTTGCGTAACTGCGCCACCTATAATTACGGCGCCAGCGGCAAGCCGCTGTTCGGCAGCCAGTCGAACGATCGCGGCTGCGCCTCGATCCCGATCTGCCGGCGTGGCGATCGTGACCGCGACTGCCGGCCGCCGGTCGAGAAGAAGGTCGACCTGATCCTGAAGAAGCGTGCCCGCGTCCCGGTCTGCACGGCCGACGGCATCTGCCACTTCGTGATCGACATCATCAACAACGGCACATCGACTTATAACGGGCCGCTGACGGTGATCGACAGCTACCCGGCCGGCGCGCCGGCCTCCTCGACCTTCGGCCCAAGCCCGCCATGGACCTGCGTACCGACAGGTCCCGGCCTGTTCCGCTG
>NZ_RZQI01001601.1:0-543 GCF_003998335.1 Mesorhizobium sp. M7A.F.Ca.CA.002.05.1.1
GGCGATCATCACGCGCTGGCGCTGGCCGCCGGACAACTGGTGCGGATAGGCATCGAGGCGCTTGTGCGGATCGCGGATGCCGACCTCGTTGAGCAAGGCCAGCGTGCGCTCCTTGGCCGGGCGGTCGGCCGTGCCCTGGTGCAGCTTCAGGATCTCGACGATCTGCTGCTCGATCGTGTGCAGCGGATTGAGCGAAGTCATCGGCTCCTGGAAGATCATGGTGATCTTGTTGCCGCGCACCTGCCGCAACTGCTTCTCGTTCATCGCCAGCAGGTCGGCGCCCTGGAACAGGATCTTTCCCGAGGGATGGCTGGCGCTTGGATAAGGCAACAGCTTCAGCACCGAAAGCGCCGAGACCGATTTGCCGGAACCGGATTCGCCGACCAGCGCCACCGTCTCGCCCTTGGCGATGTCGAACGAGATGTGGTCGACCGCCGTCGACTGGCCGCCGCCCTGGCTGAAGGCGACGCTGAGGTCCTGTACGCTGAGCAAGGGGGCTTCGCTCATCTGAACGTCTTGCGCGGATCGAAGGCGTCGCGCGTC
>NZ_RZQI01001602.1:0-539 GCF_003998335.1 Mesorhizobium sp. M7A.F.Ca.CA.002.05.1.1
GCGACCTGCACGGACGCAACACGCTTGCCTATCAGCCGATAAAACTCGCCGCGATGGAAGGGCTGTGGGACACCACCAAGGGACCCGCGATGACCGTGATTGCCTGGCCCAGCATGGAGGAGCAGCGCAATCTCTACGCGATCGACATCCCGCATCTTGCCAGCCTCTATCTCACCCATTCCTGGGACGGCGAGGTCGAGGGCCTGAAGGCGGTGCCGCGCGAGGACCAGCCCTATGTGCCGATCGTCTTCTTCGCCTTCCGCATCATGGTCGGCATCGGGCTGATCCTTCTCGCCACCGCCGTCACCGGCGTGGCGCTGCGCTGGAGCCATCGCCTCTACGACACACGCTGGTTCCAACTGATCACCATGGCGACGACGCCGCTCGGCTTCATCGCGGTGCTCGCCGGCTGGACGACCACCGAGGCAGGCCGCCAGCCTTGGGTCATCTATGGCCAGTTGCGCACCATCGACGCGGTTGCGCCGGTCGCGGCCGGCGCGGTGGCAACGACGCTTGCCATCTTCGTCGTTGTCTACATG
>NZ_RZQI01001603.1:0-537 GCF_003998335.1 Mesorhizobium sp. M7A.F.Ca.CA.002.05.1.1
TCCTCGGCCATCGCCCCAACGACGAACTGGCCGAGATCTATGCCTCGGCCGATGTCTTCGTCTTCCCGAGCCGCACCGACACGTTCGGCAACGTCATCATCGAGGCATTGGCCAGCGGCACGCCGGTTGCCGCCTATCCGGTGACCGGGCCGATCGACATTGTCGGCGACGGCTTTGGCGGCGCGGTCTCCAACGATCTGCGCGAGGCCTCGCTTGCCGCGCTCAATGTAGACCGTGCCGAAGCACGCGAACGCGCCATGCGCTACAGCTGGAAGGCTTGTGCAGAGATGTTCCTCGACACGGTCGAGGAAGCGCTGGGAACGACGCGCAAGCTGGCGGCCTAAAACAACCTGCCGCCATCCGGCACCTTGCGCTCGATCGCGCCGAGCACCACCGCGCCCTCTTCGTCGGGAAAGCCGAGCGTCAGCACTTCCGACATGAATGGACCGATCTGGCGCGGCGGGAAATTGACCACCGCGAACACCTGCCGGCCGATCAGCGTCTCCGGTGTATAATATTTGGTGATCTGCGCCGACG
>NZ_RZQI01001604.1:0-532 GCF_003998335.1 Mesorhizobium sp. M7A.F.Ca.CA.002.05.1.1
TTCGTCATCGGAATGATGGATGCCGATGATCTCGAAAGGGCGACTTTGCCAACACCATCGTCCGCGGGCACCGCGCCGTGAACATGGACTCTCGATTCCTGGTTACATATTCTCGCTCGATACAGGGTCGCATGACGATCCACGAAGCAATTTCGGAAGCTGATGATGTTGGATCCAGAAAAGACCAGGGCTGCCTCGCGGTTGTTGGTAGGCCACTGGGACCAGGGCACCCGTCTCGGCGCCATACCTGAGGCGTTGCGCCCACAAACACGGCTCGAAGGTTACGCCATCCAGTCGCATGTCATAGATCGCTCGGCGGCCTCGCTTTTCGGCTGGAAGATTGCCGCGACCAGTCTGGCCGGACAAAGGCACATCAACGTCGACAGGCCGATGGCCGGACGTCTCCTGGCCGAAAAAGCGGTGGAGGTCGGCGGGACCGTTTCGCTGGCGACGAGCAAGATGCGCGTGGCCGAGATCGAGTTCGCTTTCCGCTTCGGCCGCGAGTTGCCGCCTCGTCCTGCGCCCTATGAAA
>NZ_RZQI01001605.1:0-529 GCF_003998335.1 Mesorhizobium sp. M7A.F.Ca.CA.002.05.1.1
GTGTTGAGATCGACGCCGACGGCGTTGACCGCGTCTTCCACCACCGCCTCCAACGAGCGGCCGAGACGGTACTGGTCGACATCGTGCTGGTACTGGCCGACGCCGATCGATTTGGGCTCGATCTTGACCAGTTCTGCCAGCGGATCCTGCAGCCGCCGGGCAATCGAGACGGCACCGCGCAACGACACGTCGAGGCCGGGGAATTCCGCCGCCGCCGTCGCCGATGCCGAATAGACCGAGGCGCCGGCCTCGCTGACGATCACCTTCAGGGGCTTCGGACCACCATCCGCCGGCATGTCGGACAGCATGTCGGCGACCAGCTTTTCCGTCTCGCGGCTGCCGGTGCCGTTGCCGATCGAAATCAGCTCGACCTTGTGCAGCCGGATGAGCTTGGCGAGCTCCGCCTGCGTGCCGCGCACATCATTCCTGGGCGGGAACGGGTAGACGGTCGTCGTGGTCAGCACCTTGCCAGTGCCGTCGACCACCGCCACCTTGACGCCGGTGCGGATGCCGGGGTCGAGCCCCATAG
>NZ_RZQI01001606.1:0-525 GCF_003998335.1 Mesorhizobium sp. M7A.F.Ca.CA.002.05.1.1
TGCAGTTCTCGCTGTCGCTGGTGGTGCTCAAGGCGCTGCCGGTGCTGGTGCTCGGCGGTTTCGATTCCATCCTCGGCGCCATCGTCGGCGGCCTCTTGATCGGCGCCAGCGAGAAGCTCGCCGAAGTCTATATCGGCGACTATTTCGGCGGCGGCATAGAGAGCTGGTTTGCCTATGTCGTCGCGCTCGTCTTCCTGCTGATCCGCCCTTCCGGCCTGTTCGGCCAGAAGCTCGTCGAGAGGATCTGAACGATGACCGCGATAACAAGCGATTTCGCCGCTGCGCCGGTGCTGCCGAAATGGGTCGTGCCCGTGCTTTTGCTCGCTTTCGCTTACGGCGTCGTGCCGCTGATCGGCTCAAGCTATCTGTTCGAGGCCATCCTGCTGCCTTTCCTGGCGCTCAGCCTTGCCGGCGTGGGCTTGAACATCCTGACCGGCTATGCCGGCCAGGTGTCGCTTGGCAGTGCTGCTTTCATGGCGGCCGGCGCCTTTGCCGCCTATAATTTCAACCTGCGTGTCGAAGGCC
>NZ_RZQI01001607.1:0-525 GCF_003998335.1 Mesorhizobium sp. M7A.F.Ca.CA.002.05.1.1
GTCCTTGAACGCGCGATAGGCATCCAATGGATGAAGTGGGACGCGATCGATGTTCTCGGCCAGCGAAACTTCCTCCGCCAGGACAGCGTTGTTGCCCATGACACAAGGAACGGGTGCGGTCCTGGCAAGCCGCTTCTGGCTCACGAGCATTTCGAGAGCGCGGTAGCGGCGACCGCCGGCCGGCACCTCGAATATGCCTGTCTCGTCGCCGCCGGCATCGAGCAGGGGACGAACATGGAGGCTCTGGATCAGGCCCCGGCGGGCGATCGAAGCCGCCAGATCCTCGATCGAGACGCCGGCCTTGATGCGCCGGACGTTGCTCTGGGCGAGCACCAACTTGTTGAAAGGGATGTCGCGCGAGGACGACAAGGTGATCTTTTGAACGGCAGTAGCCATGGTGTTTTCTCCGCGACGGTGGCCGAGAGCCTCTCTCTCGACCCAAACCCGTCATGAAATACCGGCACCCCTCTCACTCTCCTGGCCACCGAACCGGGAAGCCGGCGAAGCGCGGTCCGACTCCGGTTC
>NZ_RZQI01001608.1:0-523 GCF_003998335.1 Mesorhizobium sp. M7A.F.Ca.CA.002.05.1.1
GTTGACGATCAGCAATCCCTTCTCGACCGTCTTGCTCGCCACCTCGGCATCCTGCACAGCCTTGCGCTTGGCCATCTTGGCGCGATGGCGCTCTTCGTCCTTATCGTCGATGTCGGTCATGTCATTTCACCTTGAGCGGCAGCCCCGCCACCATCAGCAGCACCGTATCGGCGACGGCGGCGACCTGCTGGTTGAGCCGGCCGGCGGCATCGCGAAACCGGCGCGCCAGTGCATTGTCCGGCACGATGCCTTGTCCGACCTCATTGGACACCACGAACCAGGGCCCGCGCGGCCGCGACAGCACCTCCGTCAATCGCCGGCATTCCAGCTCGAAATCGTGTTCGGCCAGCATGTGGTTGGTCAGCCACAGCGTCAGGCAGTCGACAAGCACCGGCCGATCCTCCGGCAAGGCGGCAAGCGTACCGGCGAGATCGAGCAGTGCGTCGATGGTCGTCCAGCCTTCGCCGCGCCGCGATCGGTGCAACGCGATGCGTTCATGCATCTCGTCATCATAGGCTTGCGC
>NZ_RZQI01001609.1:0-522 GCF_003998335.1 Mesorhizobium sp. M7A.F.Ca.CA.002.05.1.1
GTGCGAGGCTGGCTGCAACGACGGCGAAGGCCCTCCCCCTCGTTTTTCTCAGGGATGGGCTCGTGAACAGAAACCACAATTGGCGCGCCAGCGGCACGCCAACCATCAGCACCAGCGCCCACCCAGCCATCATCATGCCGACGACAAAGTAACGCTGGCTGACCAACGTGACGATCGCCACCATGACGCCGATCCGGTAGAAGAATGACGTGACGCCGTAGCTGAACAGCCAGAACTCTTCGCCCTGCGCGGTCGCCGGCGTTTCGGCGCTTTCGATGCCGAACAGATAATGCTGCACCAGATAGCCGAGATATTTGGTCGCCCGCTGACCAAGGTTCGGTATCTCGAGAATATCGCTCAGAACGTAATAGCCGTCGAAGCGCAGCAGTGGATTGCCGTTGAACAGCAAGGTCGAGACGCCGCCGATGAGCATCACGTTGAAGGCGAAGGCGCGCACCAGTCCGGCCTCGGCGTTCAGCCAGACGATCAGCGCCAGACAGGCTAACAGCCCCTCGACGATAA
>NZ_RZQI01001610.1:0-512 GCF_003998335.1 Mesorhizobium sp. M7A.F.Ca.CA.002.05.1.1
GCCTCGGCTTGCGCGTCAATCTCGTCGCCGCCCCCTTCGAGCAGCCGCTTGGCCGGCGCTCATTTGACGAGATCTGGTCGCGTCAGGCCCGCTGGGCGCGCCTGCGCCGCGTCACTTTCCCGCTGTTCTTCGCACCCGAAATCCTGACCGGCGCCTTGGTGCCGCTGGTGCTTGCGCTGATTGCCGCAGCCAGTGCCGGTTTCAGCCTCTGGGCAACCGCCATTGCCGTACTGGCGGCCTTCTACCTTCCGGAGTGCGCCCTGGCCTGGTCCAAGGGCTGGTACCTGTCGCCACGCATGGTCGCCGCGATCATGGCGCGCGACCTGATCCTGCCGGCGATGTGGGGACGCGGCTGGCTCGGCGGCGCCGTCGACTGGCGCGGCAATGCGATGACCATCGGCACCAAGACGGCCGAGCTGGAAGAGACGCCGTCCGGCGCCTGAAGGCGTCAGCTAGGTTTGACCGCTGGAATAATTATCGTATATACGGAAATGTTGCGTTAGGCTCTATTT
>NZ_RZQI01000160.1:0-9071 GCF_003998335.1 Mesorhizobium sp. M7A.F.Ca.CA.002.05.1.1
CACGACGCCCATCTGCATGGCGTCCATCGTCCGCTCGAGGTCGGCCAGATGCTGGTCGGGCTCGCCGTCGGCCGATGGTTCCGGCCCCGGACCCTTGAAGGCGCCGGCCAATGCCGTGACGTTGCGGCCGATTCCGCGATAGCCGGCAAATCTTCCTTCGTCGTCGAACTTCGGAAAGCCTGATGTCAAGACCCAGCGACAGTCGGCGCTGCCACCCTTGAGTTCGTAGACGAAGTCGCGAAAAGGCCGGTGCGCCTGCAGATCCTCCAAATGCGCGGCGCCACTACGATCGCCGTTCAGGACCTGATTGAGGAAGTCGAAGCGGAACCGGCCAAGCACGTTTGCCGGATCGATGCCGGTGGCTGCCTGGTAATTTTGCGAGAGCCAGGAGAAGCGCAGTTCGGCGTCGGTCTCCCAGACCCAGTCGGAACCGGCTTCGACGAGTTGGCGAAGCGCATCGTTCGAATCCATGCAAGAGGCGGACGATGATGCATCGTCGCCATGCGCTGTGGATCTGCGAGGCGCGCGCTTGCCGCGCGCGCTGATTGTTTCGTTCGCTTCCGCCATGCCGTCCCCACCCCGAAAACCAAGGCCGAACCCTCCTCCGCGGTTCGTCGGCAAAATGTGCCCGAGAAGCATTAAGGATCCGCTAACCTTAACGGTCAGTTAGCTTCATTCCGCCCGGTTGTCGGCGGGGTCGAACCCGCTATATAAGCAACGGCAGGGGTATTGCTGATGCTTGGACGGATTGTGCCTTTTTTCATGGGGCTGGCGCTGCTTTTCGGCGGCGGTTGCTCGCGCAGTTATGACGGCACGGTCGTCATCCCGAGGCCGCTCGATGTCCGGCGCTTCTGGGACCGGCCGCCACCGAATGTCGACTACGGCCAATCCGAGGTCGAAAACGGCGCTTTTCCGGTGGCGCCGCAGCCGCCCCGGCGTTTTTCCGAGCGCAAGGTAAGCCATGCCGCACCGAAACGGCACCAGACGAGGTTGCCTGCGTCGGCGTCCCTATCGGCGCCGGCGAAGTCGCTGACCTGCAGGAACGTCAGCGAGCCTGGCAAGAGAGCTCGCATGGTCTGCGATTAGATTGGAGCTTGGTCCTAAAAGCGGGATTCGGTCAAAAAACACGATCCGCGGATAGCTCGGCGAACGGGCTTTCACAGGGAAGCAGCGCCTTTTTTCGGCTCCTTCGCTCCGAGCTTGTCGAGTGCAAGACGAACCTGACGCAGATCTTCCTGCCAACCGTCATCGTCGTCCATTGGACCCTCCGAGGCAGCCCGCTGCAACCCACGCGCCTCGGATTCGATCTCGCGCAGTTCGGCGATTTTCTGTTCGGTGGTCAGCGAGTCGTCTTCGACGATCTCCAGCACCCGCATTTCCCTGAACGTAGCCATGGCGTTCCTCCCGGCTGATGTCGATCACAACGCCGTGAGCGCCCCTCTGTTCCAGACGGATCGCGCAGCCGCATAGCAGCAGGCACGCCGCCGCCGGTGATCGCAAATCGGGGAAGACCGGCGATCATTCGGCCGGGAAAAATGCCGGGCCGACCAAGCGCACCGGCCGCTCGCCGGCCTCGATCGAAAGGTGCTGGGCGGCACCTGGGGCTTCGGCATCGATCCCGGGGACGGCCGCAACCGTGCCGAGATCCGGCTTCGCCGTCGGCAACGGAATAATGGCGTTGCGCATGTTGGCGGGCGTCACGGTCCTGGCTCGCAGTTCGGTGACCCGCTGGTAGTAGCGCTTGACGTCGCATGCCTTGAAATTCGCATCATCGCGATATCTGAAGGCTGCCGGCAGCTCGGTATAGGGTTTGCGCGTGTCGAGCGCGGTCATCTGGTCGGTTTCGAGGCTGGCGTCGTTCAACGTGTAGAGGTCGACGCCGGGGTCATCGCAGATGTAACGGCATTGATCGACCGTCTCCTTCAGATCGCCGCTGGCGGCGAATTGCGACTTTGGCGCCGGGAAGAAATATCCGTCCGACAGACGCACGCAAAACAGCATCGCATTGCCGGCGAACGTGGTGCTCGCCGATTGGGTGCTGGGCGCGGCGCGCACAGGCCGTTGCTTTGCCGAAGGCGCACAGCCAAGCGCGACGAGGCGCGCCTGCAGGCCCGCTGTGTCGCGGCCCGAATTCCCAGCGGCAGCAATCCGGCGCTGCACATCCGAGCGGCTCCTGGCGAGATCGGCGCAAGCGTTGAAGAGACCACCAAGCGAACTCTTCGCCGTGCACTGGCGCTGTCTCTCGATAGTCTGGATGGCTGCAAGTTGCCGGCGCAACTGGGCAAGCTCCGGGCTCGCCCCGCCGCTGCGGCCAGCCGAAAGCAACTGGCTTCTGATCGCGCCGCAGCTGTCCGCGTAGGACGAAAGCGTACCGAACAAAACTGCCGCCAGCGAAATAAATGCGATCACCATGGAAGGCCAGAAACGGATCATCGGGACAACTTGGTCCTTTTTGCGGAGAACCCGGAATTTAGAGTTCATGACTTCAGCAAGCTTCGGCTACATGAGTAGTTCCTAATAATCTAAAGAATTTCGACATGAATGACCTATTGTCTATTGCACTACGTCACCTCATGTAAATTCGATATTACATTTTTATTTCAAGATTGAGACGAAACTCGAAAGAAAGCGCAAGCCGACCATCGCCGAGGACCTGCAGCGCGACGGACCGAGATCAATGCGCCATTATCGCCATGCGTTCGAAACCTTTGCCCGGTCTTCCGCGTTGAAGGACCAAAAGGAGAACGCAGATGTCGATCCACTTCACCGTCTCCGACCTGACAAGAAACCTGTTTCACTCGCTGGGGCTGGACCAGCGCGCGCCAAGGCCACTCAATCCCGAGCAAAGCCTGTTGCTGGAATGCTATCTGGCCGGCCAGGTTCCTGAATCAGCCTGGAGCGACTACGTCTTCGAGACGCCCGATCTTGCCCGGCATGCCGAGGCCAGGCGCAGTCACCACTGACCCGACAACGAGGCTTACTTGGGAGAGGCGAATTGCAACGTAAACACGTTGCCAGCGATCCCTTGCGCCAGCTTCGCCGAGAAAGTCAGGGGCAGGCAATTCCGCAGGGCCGCTGTCGCGGCATCGACAAATGTTTTTTTCGCCTTGGCATCGCCATTCACCTTGATGGCCGTCGGCCTCGGCGGGCCGATCAGCGTCCCATCCCGCTTGAAGCTGAAGCTCAAGGTGACGCTGGCGGTCCCGGCGTCCGCCGGCGGTGTCCAGCATGCCTGGATCGCTGCCCCGACATCGTCCATCGTGTTGAGTTCGGCTGCACTCGAAGCATGGACAACGGCCGCCAGCATCACGCCCGCAACCGCAATCCGTCTCGCAACGCTTTTCATCGCCAGCCCTCGTCTCATGCCTGACCGACAATCCATGCCGGACTGCCGAGATGGATGGTAGGGCCAACGCCGGCAATGACAATATCTCTCGAAAAAAGTTGACGCCAAAAAAGCGACACTGGACGAGGCCTGCGTGCCAGATCGCACTTGGCGATGGCGTGCAAAAGCAAAAGGCCGGCATTGCGCCGACCTTTCCTATCGCTACGACGTTCTGCGCCAGTACATCCGTGGTCGCGGGCCGAAAGCGAATTGCCTGCAGTAGACAGGGCTTTGGTTAACGTATCCTTAACCTCAGGCCTTGGCCTGCGACTTCACATGGGCGATGTAGCCGCGCACATCGCCGGCCGGCTCGCTATAGGCCTTGCCGAGCGTCTTCTCGATCGCCGCCACATAGTCCTTCGCCCACTTGGGCAAGGCATAGTCGACGACGGCCAGGAATTCGAGCGTCGCCGCCAGGCGGATATCGGCGATCGAAGGATGCTTGCCGCCGATGAACGGCTTGCCGTCCCTGAAGAAGCTGTGAAACACTTCGAGCGGCTCGGCGATCGCCGCCATCGCCGCCTTCTGGGCCTCCGACTTCCTGTCGGGGTGCGCGTCGCTGTGGCCGACCTCGCCGGCATATTGTGGGAAGCCGAGCGCCGGATAGGTGGCGCGCGCCACATAAGGGTAGAGCGTACCGATCAGGTAGAACATGGCACTGTCGACCATCGCCCGCTTGGCCGGCGCCTTCGGATAGAATTTCTCCAGCCCGTGCTTGTTGGCGAGATACTGCATGATGGCGCAGCTTTCCCACAACACGCCTCTAGGGAGGCCCTTGTCCTCGATCATCGGTGTCAAATGGGCGGGATTTCGCGCCATGAACTCCGGCGAACGGGTGTGGCCCCAGGCATCGGTCTCGGCATGGTCGAAACCGGCCGCGCGCGCAAACACCCGCACGGTCATGTTGTTGACGCTGGGCTTCAGCATGCTGAGCTTCAACGCCGGCTTCTTGGCCGGCTTGGCCTTGGGCGCGGCTTTTGCCGTCGCCTTCACCGCAGGCTTGGCGGCCGCCTTGGCTTCTGGCTTTGCCGCAGCTTTCGCGGCCGGCTTGGCGGCAGCTTTGGCCGCGGATTTCCCGGCAGTCTTCGTCGCTGTCTTGGCCATCTTGTTCCTCCCTCTGGTCTGTTCAGTATGGGTTCTTCGGCGCCCGATCGTCCGACAAGGTGGCGCGGGAACGTTCGACGAGCGCCTGGATCGCATCGGCGAGATGCACTTCGGCGATGTTGTAGTCGCCGCGCGCGACCCGCAGCCTGTGCGCTTCCATCAGCACATCGGCGTGGGTGAAGCCCGCTGGCGGTTCGAAGCGGTAGGACGCCAGTTCGATCAGCAGGCCGAGCGGATCCTCGAAATAGATCGAATCCATGAAACCGCGATCCTTGACGCCGCTGTGCTTGATGCCGCGCTCGTCAAGCCGGGAGACCGCCTGCAGGAAGGTGACGCGCGACACCGAAAAGGCGATGTGGTGGACACAGCCCGGATCGGTCGGCGTGCGCCGCTTCTCCGGTGTGCGGCTCTCGTCGGTGAAGATGGTGATCAGCCGGCCGTCGCCGGGATCGAAATAGAGATGGCTTTCCCTCGGCTTGTCGAGGTTGGGCTGTTCGAAGATGAACGGCATGCCGAGCACGCCTTCCCAGAAATCGATAGAGGTCTGGCGCCCGGCGCCGACCAGCGTGATGTGGTGGACGCCCTGAGATTGCAGCTTCTGCATTGGCCTTCCTCCCCACGGCATCAACTGGTCGGCGAATCTGCCCGGCATCCGGCGTTCTGTGCGCCGCTGGAACCGTGCCTCAGGATCCGTGACGTGATGCTAATGCAAACAGCCCCACGGCGCCAGAAGCGACGAACGCAGCGACGCAACGGATAAGCCGGATGATTGAGAGTGCGCCGTCCGCATTTCCGATGCCGGACATCGGAAGGGCGTACACGTTACGCTTTTGGAGGCTGAGGGTCGACGATCCGGCCGACGGCCGACCGAATTGAGGTACCGACTTACGAGCCGCTGCTGTTGACCGTAGTGCCGACGTTCGTGAAGATCCCGTTGAGCGAATTGCCAACCGCCCCGGCGCCGGTGATGATCGCGAGCGCGATAAGAGCCGCGATCAAGCCATACTCGATCGCGGTCGCGCCAGACTCGTCCCAAGCGAAACGGCAGGCTATTTTCTTCATGTCAACCTCCTACAGCTAATAAAGCGACAACTAATATATCGCCGTGAGTTGCGGGGGCGTTAAGGTTCTCGGTTTCGGGTCCGTTAACGTTTACCAGACGAATGAAATGAAGGCCTGAGTGGTTGGTGCCACTGGGATTTTCAAGGCTGCGGCTACCTGTGCAGATCTGGTTTCCCAAACGCCACAGTATCGAGGTCGTCGACTTCAGAACGAAATCGACGGCATCCTGCAAATTTGTCGAAAAACTTGGTACGCCCAAGGGGAATCGAACCCCTGTTCCCGCCGTGAGAGGGCGGTGTCCTGACCGCTAGACGATGGGCGCGTTCAAGAACCGGCGATATAGGCTGAGCGCTGGGAAAAAGCAACTGGGGTTAGGCCGCTTTCCCTTGCCGGGGAAAAGCCGGCCGTCAGCCTATCGTTTTGGTTCGATCAGATCCCAGAGATTCCCATGCAGATCGGCGAAAACCGCCACCGTGCCATAGGGCTCGAAGCGCGGTGCTTCGCGGAATTCGACGCCCTTCTCCAGCATCGCCGCATGGTCGCGGGCAAAGTCGTCGGTTTCCAGGAACAGGAAGACACGCCCGCCGGTCTGGTTGCCGATGCTCCGCCTTTGCGCCTCGTCGGACGCTTCCGCCAGAAGCAGCCTGGCGCCCTGCCCGTTGGCCGGCGCGACCGTGATCCAGCGCTTGCCGCCGCCGAGATCGACATCTTCGACGAGCAGGAAGCCCAGCCGCTCGACATACCAGGCAATCGCCTCGTCATAATTGGCGACGACCAGGGCGACCGTGGCGATGCGGCGATGCTCGGCGAACCCGCTCATGCCTGAGGCTTGCTCATTGGCCTGCTGCCGTTCATCGTTGCGGCTCGGTCACTTGTTGCGGATCGCAAAGCGGCCGATCAGGCGTCGCTCGGTGATGTCGTAGACGAAGATCGTGCGGCTGCCGTCGGCAAGCTCGGCGTCGATCGAGACACGATTGCCGGACAGCGACTGGCTGACCACCGTGGCGCCGACCGGCAGCACGATGTCGCCGTTGACCGGTTCGCCGGCGGGTGTCTGGATATCGCCGGCCAGCGGCGGGTTCGCCGGCGGTGCATTGCGCGCTTTGTAGACAAGGGCGCCGATCACCACCATAAGGGCGAGGAACAGCAGGCCGAGATTGATCCCGACGAAGCGGACGAGTTTCCTGCGCACCTTTTCGACCTCGGGGTCGAGCGGCTTATCCTGGTCTTCTTCGGCGATCGGGCTGGCCATGGCAAAACAGTTCCGGAACGGTTTTTCAATGAGCGCTCATAGCGAAGAGGCCCCTGAATTGATAGAGGCGGAACCGACAGTGCTGGTGGCGGGCGCGGATGCGGCCGGCCTGCGCCTCGACCAGTGGCTGGCCGCAAGCCTTGGCCCGGACATGTCACGCAGCCGCGTGCAGATGCTGATCAGGCAGGGCGCGGTCTCGGTCGACGGCAAGCCCGTCGACGAGACCAAGCGCAAGATGGCGCCGGGCGAGAGCGTGTCGGTTACCATGCCGGAGCCGGAGCCGGCGGAGCCGCAGGGCGAGAACATCGCACTCGATGTACTCTATGAGGACGACGAACTGATCGTCATCAACAAGCCGGCCGGGCTTGTCGTGCACCCCGGAGCGGGCAACTGGACCGGCACACTGGTCAATGCGCTGATCCATCATTGCGGCGACAGCCTTTCAGGAATCGGGGGTGTGCGCCGGCCGGGCATCGTCCACCGCCTCGACAAGGAGACCAGCGGCGTCATGGTCGTCGCCAAGACCGACCGCGCCCACAAGTCACTGTCCGAGGCTTTCGCCGATCACGGCCTGACCGGCGACTTGGAGCGTGCCTATCTGGCGCTGGTCTGGGGCATACCGCAGAGGCCGACCGGAAGGGTCGACGCGCCGCTCGGCCGCGCCGCCGACCGCGTGCGCCGTGCCGTGGTGCCGGAAGGACGCGACGACGCCCGCCATGCGGTCACCCACTTCACCGTGCAGGAGCGCTTCGGCGAGAGCCAACAGGAGTTCGCCACGGCCAGCCTGGTCGAATGCCGGCTGGAGACCGGCCGCACCCACCAGATCCGTGTCCACATGGCGCATATCGGCCATCCGGTGATCGGCGACCCCGATTACGGCCAAGCCTTCCGCACCAAGGCCAACCGGCTGCCCGAACCGCTGAAAAGCCAGGTCAAGGCATTTCCCCGGCAGGCTTTGCATGCCTGGCTCCTTGCATTTCGCCATCCCACTACCCATCTAACGATGAGGTTCGAGGCGCCGTTACCGAGGGACATGGAGGAACTCGTCGGCGGCTTCCGCAAGCTCTGAACCCGTCACCGACAAGCCATCAAAAAACCTGACTGACATTGTTCACTTCACCGTGACACACTGTTTCGTGTTGAACAAATGCCTGTCTTTTCTGGTTTTGTTCCTGTATAAGATCTGATGTCGCGGGCGAGCCTTTTGGTGCTCGCGTCACATGCCCGCCGCGTTTCGGGGGCATCACTCCAATAGAGAGGGGGCGCTATCATGGCCCAGTCACTACCCAGTATCGTTTCCGGCGAAGGCGGCCTCAGCCGCTACCTGGAAGAAATCCGCCGCTTTCCCATGCTGCAGCCGCAGGAAGAGTACATGCTCGCCAAGCGTTACGCCGAGCATGAAGACACCTCCGCTGCGCACAAGCTCGTCACCAGCCACCTCAGGCTCGTCGCCAAGATCGCCATGGGCTATCGCGGCTATGGCCTGCCGATCGGCGAAGTGATCTCGGAAGGCAATGTCGGCCTGATGCAGGCCGTCAAGAAATTCGAACCCGAGCGCGGCTTCCGCCTCGCGACCTACGCCATGTGGTGGATCAAGGCCTCGATCCAGGAGTACATCCTGCGCTCGTGGAGCCTGGTCAAGATGGGCACGACCGCCAACCAGAAGCGCCTGTTCTTCAACCTGCGCAAGGTGAAGGGCAAGATCCAGGCGCTCGACGACGGCGACTTGAAGCCCGACCAGATCACCGAGATCGCCACAAGGCTGAACGTTTCCGAAGCCGAAGTGGTGTCGATGAACCGCCGCCTGTCCGGCGACGCCTCGCTCAACGCCCCGATCCGGGCCAGCGAAGGCGAATCCGGCGAATGGCAGGACTGGCTGGTCGACGACCACGAAAGCCAGGAAGAGATGCTGATCGAGCAGGACGAGCTGGAAAACCGGCGCGGCATGCTGTCGGGCGCTCTTGCCGTGCTCAACGAGCGCGAGCGGCGCATCTTCGAGGCCCGTCGCCTCGCCGAAGAGCCGCTGACGCTGGAAGAGCTGTCGTCCGAGTTCGACATCAGCCGCGAGCGCGTGCGCCAGATCGAGGTGCGCGCCTTCGAGAAGGTGCAGGACGCGGTCAAGGCCGCCGCCAAGCGCCAGACCCAGGCGCTGCGCACGATTGAGGCGCAGCCGGCGGCGTAAGGTTAGCTAAGGCAACAAAAAATCAAGGCGGCGCCAGGAAACCTGGCGCCGCCTTTTTTGTGGCTGATTGGGAGTTGGCGAACGGG
>NZ_RZQI01001611.1:0-510 GCF_003998335.1 Mesorhizobium sp. M7A.F.Ca.CA.002.05.1.1
GCAGACATCTCAGGAATTCCACATGCGATGGCCGCGCCCGTCGACCGACCAGGCTCCCGCACCGGCCATGGCCAGCGCAACAGATCCGCCTGATATCGCAATGTCCTTCATCAGCATCTGCTGGTGCAGGAAGGAGAGCATCGCGTCGCCGCCGCCCTGGCCGTAATGGCCGATGAACCCGGCGGCAATGCAGAAGGCAGCGAGCAGCAGCGCCGCGATCCGGGTCTGGAAACCGACCAGGACGAGCAGCCCGGCGATCACTTCGAACAGTCCCGTGCCCCAGGCGGCAAGTGCCGGCAGCGGCAGGCCGAGGTTTACGAAATAGCCTGTGGTGCCGGCTATGTCGCTCAATGCCTGGAAACCGGAGGGCACGAACAGGGCGGCGAGCAGCAGCCGGGAGAGCAGGAGCAGCGCGTTGCGGGGCATGTTCACCTCCCTCGGCCGCCGGCCGGCTTCGTCCCGATAGCCCCTATCCTAGCAGAAAACTCCGGCCAGCAGATCGGCGGGCAT
>NZ_RZQI01001612.1:0-509 GCF_003998335.1 Mesorhizobium sp. M7A.F.Ca.CA.002.05.1.1
GTGCATGGCCGCGATGCGACGCGCGGCAAGGCTGTTGTCACCGGGATCGAAGCGACCGGCGGCAGGGCGGAGCTTCTGGTCGCCGACCTCTCTTCTCTGGCCGAAGTGCGCCGGCTTGCCGAAGCCGTGCGCGCCCGCACGGATCGGCTCGATATCCTCATCAACAATGCCGGCATCGGCACGGCAGGCCAAGGCGCCAAACGTCAGGTCAGCGCCGACGGCTACGAACTGCGCTTCGCGGTCAACTACCTCGCCGGTTTCCTGCTGACATCGGAGCTTCTGTCGTTGCTGAAGGCGAGTGCGCCGGCCCGCATCGTCAATGTCGCCTCTGCGGGGCAGCAGGCGATCGATTTCAGCGATGTCATGCTGACCCGCTCCTATGACGGCGTGCGTGCCTATTGCCAGAGCAAGCTGGCGCAGATCCTGTTCACCGTCGACCTTGCGGAGCAGCTGAAAGGCACCGGCGTCACCGTCAACGCGCTGCATCCGGCGAGCTATATGAACACCAC
>NZ_RZQI01001613.1:0-508 GCF_003998335.1 Mesorhizobium sp. M7A.F.Ca.CA.002.05.1.1
CCCTTCTTGATGCGGCCGTCGGCGACGGCCACCGACAGCGCCAACGGCACGGAAGCAGCCGAGGTGTTACCGTGCAAATCGACCGTAACCACCACCTTTTGCTCAGCTATCCCGAGCTTCTTGGCGGAAGCGTCAATAATTCGTTTATTGGCCTGGTGGGGCACGAACCAGTCGAGATCATCGGCTGAGATACCCGCTTGCGCGAACGTCGCCTCGATCACGTCGGTGATCATGCCGACCGCATGCTTGAAGACTTCGCGGCCCTCCATCCGGAGGTGGCCGACCGTACCCGTGGTCGACGGCCCGCCGTCGACGAAAAGCTTGTCCTTGTGCGTGCCGTCGGAGCGCAGGCTGGCCGCCAGAACGCCATGGTCGGCGATCGCGCCCGTCCCCTCGCCTGCTTCCAGGATCATGGCACCGGCGCCGTCGCCGAACAGCACACAGGTCGAGCGGTCGCTCCAATCGAGGATGCGCGAGAATGTTTCCGAACCGATCACCAGGACACGCT
>NZ_RZQI01001614.1:0-504 GCF_003998335.1 Mesorhizobium sp. M7A.F.Ca.CA.002.05.1.1
GCCGCCGGCACGGCATCGTGACGAACGAAGCTGATGGAGGCAGCAACAACCGTCGCGAAACCAAACAGGATGGCTGCTCCCACCAGCCGCCACGAAAGTACTATGCGGCCGGCGGGTAGATCCCAGGCCCAGCTGGAGAGCCACGCCGGTGTCGAACGATCGACGGCACCTAGCAAGGGCCGGCGCCCGTCCGGATCCCTTGCCAGATCGGCAGTGTCGGCGTTGACCAGGTCGCGCGCGCTCCGCAGGCACAGGACGGCTGTCGCACAGAAGCTGGCGCCAAACAGGATCGCGGCGCCGAGACCCCAGGTCGGTGCCAGTGGTTTTGCAATGACGAGACAGCCAAGGCCTACTGCTGCTGCGACGATGAAAACAATGGGGACGCCCAGCGCACACGCCGCCACCGCCGCCATGCGCCGGCGCTCCCGAAGCGACAGCGGCAAAGCCTTCAGGAAAGGCGCGAAGGCGCGCGACAGGCAAAGCCTGGCGAGCGCGTTGCCAGCG
>NZ_RZQI01001615.1:0-504 GCF_003998335.1 Mesorhizobium sp. M7A.F.Ca.CA.002.05.1.1
ATGCGAGACGGCACGAATATCGACCAAAGGCGCGGTCATGCCTTTCTCCTGCGCAGCAATGTCAGTTCGAACAGCACCACCAGCACGATGGAGACGGCGAAGACCAGCGAGCCGACGGCGTTGGTCTTGGGGTTAAGGCCGGAGCGCAGCAGGTTCCAGATTTCGACCGGCAGCGTGGTGTCGAAGCGGGTGAGCAGGAAGGAGATCACGAACTCGTCCCAGGAGAAGGTCATCGACAGGAAGAAAGCTGCGAAAATGGCCGGCGCCATGACCGGCACGGTGATCAGCAGCAGCACCTTCCATTCCGGCGCGCCGAGGTCGCGCGCGGCACGCTCGATGTTGATCTGGTGGTCGCCCATCTGGCTGTAGATGATGGCAAAGCACAGCGGCAGGTTGATCACGACATGGCCGATGCCGGCGGCAAGCAGCGATTTCGGCACGCCGGCCCAGTTGAACAGCACCAGCAGCCCCATCCCGATGATGAGATAGCTGACCGTCAGCGGC
>NZ_RZQI01001616.1:0-503 GCF_003998335.1 Mesorhizobium sp. M7A.F.Ca.CA.002.05.1.1
GAGCCCCTCACGAGCCTTCGGCCCGGCAAGGTCTACCTCGTTGAATTTTGGGCGACTTGGTGCCGACCATGTGTCCACGCCATGCCCCATTTGATCGAACTGCAGGAGAAATATAAAGACAGCGGATTTGAGATTATCGGAGTCGCAGCTTGCGAAAAGGCTGCAACCGCGGACGAAGCGCGGACCAACGTGGATGCCTGGCTGACCGAGAAGTTCCCGAATCTGAATTATCGGACAGCGTTCGATTGCACTGGCGAAATGAAAAAGCTCTGGCTGGAACCCAGCTCTTCGTTCGGGATTCCCACCTCGTTCGTGGTCGACCGCGACGGCCACATCGCTTATATCGGCCACCCGGCACCTCTCGATGACGTTTTGCCGAAAGTCCTTAACGGCAGCTGGCGCAGCAGCTATGAAGCGAAAGCCGTCGATGCAAAGCGAATCTCGCGTGTGCGCGAATCGTCGCTGAGTCAGCCGATATACGCCAAACTTGGGCCGGCGATGCA
>NZ_RZQI01001617.1:0-503 GCF_003998335.1 Mesorhizobium sp. M7A.F.Ca.CA.002.05.1.1
CATCTATGCCGCGCAGCGCCATCACGGCGATATCAGCCAGCCGCTCAGCGGCTGGTGGGGCCATGCGCGGCCCTTTGCCTTCGAACGGGGGTATGTTGCCGGCACCGGTATCCGCCGCTTTCTGTGCGGCACCCAGCCGGTCCTGTCGATGCGGGCGCTCAAAGGCGCGCTTGCCATCTGGAACGACGTCGACATGGCGGCATTGCGAAAAAAGAGCGTCGCGCTGACGGAACTGTTCATCCAGCTCGTCGAAGCAAAGTGCGGCGCCTATGGCCTCACGCTGGAGACCACCCGCGACGCGACCAGGCGCGGCAGCCAGGTGTCGTTCCTTCACGATCACGGCTATCAAATCATGCGGGCGCTGATCGAGCGCGGCGTCATCGGTGATTTTCGCGCGCCATCGACCATCCGTTTCGGCTTCACGCCCCTCTATATCGGCTACAAGGATGTGTGGCTGGCGGTTCAAGTGCTAGAAGACATTCTGCGCACGGGCGCATGGAAGG
>NZ_RZQI01001618.1:0-499 GCF_003998335.1 Mesorhizobium sp. M7A.F.Ca.CA.002.05.1.1
GGTCCGCCTTCAGCACCAGCTCCTGGGTAACGTCTTCCTTGCCGATCACCTGCGCCGCGCCATAGTCGCCACGCATGAATTCACGGCCCTCGCGCACATCGAGCGCCAGCCGCAGGATCGGGTTGTCGCGCGCCTGCCGGTGGATTTCGGTCAGCAAAAAATCCGGCTCGTGGTCGGTGAAGAAGCCGCCACCCGAGATCGGCGGCAGCTGGCCGGGGTCGCCCAGCACCAGGATCGGCGTGCCGAAACTCATCAGGTCGCGGCCGAGCTGCTCGTCGACCATCGAGCATTCGTCGATGACGACCAGTTTCGCCCGCGTAATCGGGCTCTGGCGGTTAAGCGAGAAGGTCGGCGACATCGAGGTCTTGCCGGTGACCTCGTCCGATACCGATTCCTCGCCCTTCGGCCGATAGATCAGCGAATGAATGGTGCGCGCATTGACCGCGCCCTTGGAGCGCAGCACCTGCGCCGCCTTCACCGGCAAGGCGGCGAACTGCAC
>NZ_RZQI01001619.1:0-495 GCF_003998335.1 Mesorhizobium sp. M7A.F.Ca.CA.002.05.1.1
CTATTTCGACGGCCTGCGGGAATCCCGCGCCGATACCCAGGCCTATGACGCCAAGGCAAGGCAACGTCTGCGAGCCTTGAGCCTTGATCTCATCGGCACGGCCTCCCCCACATCGAAGGAAGACCATTCATGACCAAGACAATCGAACACACCGTCATCATCGGCGGCTCGTCCGGCATCGGCCTGGCGACGGCGCGAAAACTGCTTGGCCCGGGCATGAAGGTGACCATCACCGGGCGCAACGAGGACAAACTGAAGAGCGCTTGGAAAAGCCTTGGCAGCGCTGCCGGGAAGGCTGCTTTCGACGCCGCGAAGCCGGATGCGGTCCGCCAGTTCTTCGAGAGCCTCGGTCCTTTCGACCATCTGGTGCTGGCGGCCAGCGGCGGCAAGGGCCTCGGCCCCTTCCCGGCGCTTGACCTGAGCGACATCGGCAGCGGCGTGGAGGAAAAGGTGCGCCCGCAGCTGCCCTGCCTGCAGGCGGCCTTGCCGACACTC
>NZ_RZQI01001620.1:0-495 GCF_003998335.1 Mesorhizobium sp. M7A.F.Ca.CA.002.05.1.1
GTGACGGATGACGTCATCGAGGCCGAATCGTCGTCCATGCCGCGCGAATAGAAAACCTGCATCTCGGTGCCGGGGCAGCTCGATTCGCAATTCTTCTGGTCACGTTCGAAATCGCCTGCCGAGGCTGAGTTCGACATCGGGAAGAAGTAGCCGTCGCAGGTGCGCACACAGGAAGTGTGGAACTCACCGCCGACGCTCGGAAAATCGGGTATGCCGGGCTGGTTGAGCACACGGCGGACATTGCGCTCCTCGCCGGGATCGTCGGGCTGGTTGGGCTCATCAAGCATATCGAGCTGCTGGCTGTTGCCGCCAAAAAGCTGATCGAACAGGTTTGCGCTGCCGCCCTCGCGGTTGGCTTCCTGCAAAGGCGCCCGCCGAGGCGCGACGGCGTCGTCGCGGCAGCCATTGGCGTCAAGCGCCGCCAGGATGCGTCCGCGGTCGCGGCGCGAGCCGCCGCCGGCCAGCCGCTCGCGCTTGTTCTGCAAGGCGTCGAGA
>NZ_RZQI01000161.1:0-9051 GCF_003998335.1 Mesorhizobium sp. M7A.F.Ca.CA.002.05.1.1
CCTCGAGGGGGGAATAGACGCCCGAGCCGATAACGCGGTCCGGTCCGATCCGCTGCCAGATCGCGCCGCCGGGGTCGACCGCGTTCAGCCTGGTGCCTTCGAGCGGCCCGCCGACGCCGTGGAAATACCACCAGGGCACGCCGTTCTGCATGGTGACGACTGATGTGTGGTCCCCAAGCAGCGGCGCGATCTGGTCAAGGGCTGGGGAGAGAGAATGGGCCTTCAGCGCCAGCACGACGTAATCCTGGGCGCCAAGCTCGTCGGCTTTGGCGGCGGCCCGGACGGGGACCGAAATCTCCTGGCCATCCTCGATCAGGCGCAGGCCGTCCGCCTTGATGGCTTCCAGATGGGCGCCGCGCGCGACGATCGAAAGATCGGTCCGCCCAGTGATGGCGAGCTTGGCCGCGAGATAGCCGCCGATCGCGCCGGCGCCGAAGATGGTGATCTTCATCGTCAAAGCCCGAGTTTGGCGGCGAGGCCGATGCGCTGCAATTTGCCGGTCGCACCCTTGGGGATCTCGTCCAGGATCAGGATCTTGCGCGGCACCTTGAAATCGGCAAGCCGTGTCGCGGCATAGGTGCGAATGTCGCCCTCGGTGGCACTGATGCCTTCGCGCAGCACAACCGCCGCGGCCACCTCCTCGCCAAGCTTGTCATGCGGCATGGCGAAGGTGACGACCTGCGCCACCGCCGGATGGTCCATCAGCACGTCGTCGACCTCGAGCGGCGAGATCTTTTCGCCACCGCGGTTGATGATCTCCTTGAGCCGACCGGTGACCCTGAGATAGCCGTCCTCGTCGAGCACGCCCTGGTCGCCAGTGTGGAACCAGCCATGCGCGAAAGCCGTGGCATTGGCATCCGGGTTCTTCTCGTAACCCGTCGTGACATTGGGTCCGCGAATGACGATCTCGCCTGTCTCGCCGGCTGCGAGCAGCCGCCCGTCAGGCGCCATGACAGCCACGGCCGGACCGGCGGAGGCACCGACGCTGCCCGGCTTGCGCTGGCCCGGCGGCAGCCGGTTCGAGGCCATCTGGTGCGCGGCCTCGGTCATCCCGTAGGATTCGATCACCGGGCAGCCGAAGGTCGCCTCCAGCTCGGCCATCACCTGCGCCGGCAGCGACGCCGAGGATGAGCGGATGAAGCGCAGACGCGCCGCCGCCAGCGCCTCGGTGTTGCGTGCCGCGCGGGGCAGGATCGCCTGATGCATGGTCGGCACCGCCGTGTACCAGCTCGGCTGCGCCTCGCTCAGCCACTGGAAGAAGCGCAGCGCGTTGAAACCCGGCGTGCAGTAGATGCTGCCGCCGGCAGCCAGCGACGACAGCACGGCCGCGATCAGGCCGTGGATGTGGAACAGCGGCATGATGTTGAGGCAACGGTCATCTGGCGTCAGGCCAAGCGTGCCGCCGATATGGGCAGCCGAGGCCGCAATGTTTGCATGGCTGAGCGGCACCAGTTTTGGACGCGATGTCGTTCCGGAGGTATGCAGCAGCAGCGCAATGTCGCTGTCTTGCGCCATGTCGGGCGCGGCCTGCGGTCCGATCGCTGCGCCCTCGATCATGAAGCTGCCGGCGGGTGTGGCGGGCTGCACGACAAGCCGCAGCACGCCGATGCCAAGGCGTTCGGCCACCGTCACCGCCGGTCCGGTCTCGCCCTCCGCGACAAGGATTGCCTTGGCGCCGATGTCGGTGAGGTAGAAATCGAGCTCGTCGGCCCGGTAGGCGGGGTTGAGCGGTGCCGTCGAGGCGGCGGCCGCCACGGCGACGAAGGCGGTGGCCATCTCGGGCCCGTTCGGCAGCACGATCGCCACCCTGTCGCCGCGGCCGATGCCGCGCGCATGCAGCTGTTTTGCCGTATCGGCGATCAGGCTGCGCAATTCGCCATGGCTGAGCGTCGCCCTGTCGGGTGCCAGGATGGCGGGCGCATCGTCGGCGCCGGCGGCGAGACGGCGGGAGAGGTCTGCGTGGGTTTCGGTTTGGGTCATGATCACCGGCTGGATTTCGAACGACTATTGGTGGAAGCCCCGCTGACGGGCTTGCCTCGATATGGATACGCCATTGGACAACGGATCGCCTCAGTAGCCAAGCGCCAAACCATCCTTGCGCGGATCGGAAGCGCCGGTCAGCGTCCCCTTCTCCCAATCGATCAGCACCACCTGCCCGCCGCCAAGCGGATGATGCGGTTCGGCTATGCGGTGGCCGCGCCCGCGCAGGCCTTCGATTGCATCAGTGGGAACGCCACGCTCGGCCTCCACGGTGTCGTCATTGTAAAACACCCTCGGCGCATCCAGCGCCTGCTGCGGGTCCATGCCGAAGTCGATCATGTTGGTCAGCAGATGGACATGGCCGAACGGCTGATAGCCGCCGCCCATGACCCCGAACGGCATCACCACGCGGCCGTTCTTCGTCGCCATGCCCGGCATGATCGTGTGCATCGGCCGCTTGCCCGGTGCGATCGCGTTCGGATGCGCTGGATCGAGGCGAAAGCTGGAGCCGCGGTTCTGCAGCACGACACCGGACTTGGGGCCGACGACACCGCTGCCGAACGAATAATAGGTCGAGTTGATGAAGGAGACCGCGTTGCGATCGCGGTCGACGATGGAGATGTAGACCGTGTCGCTGCCGGGCAGGTCCACGCGCGGCAGATGCGTCATGGCGCGGTCGCGGTCGATCTCGGCGCGCAGCCGGTCGGCATAGGCGCCGGACAGCAGCTCTCTGACCGGCACCGGGACATGGTCCTGATCACCGACATAACGGTCGCGGTCGCGATAGGCCAGGCGCCCGGCCTCGATCTCCAGATGCAGGCGCTCGGCGCCATTGGGATCCAGCCCGCCAAGCTCGAAGCCCGACAGCAAATTGAGCATCAAAAGCGCCGTCAGCCCCTGATTGTTCGGCGGCATCTGGTGGATGTCATGGCCGCCATAGGAGGTGCTGACCGGCGCCACATAGTCGCCTCTGGTCGCAGCGAAATCCTCGGCCGTATGAAGTCCGCCCAATGCATTGAGCCGACTCACCATATCGTCGGCGACAGCGCCTTCGTAGAAACCGGACCGGCCATGTTTGGCGATGATGCGCAAGGTCTCCGCCAGTTCCGGCTGCCGGTGGACGTCGCCAGCCCTCGGCGCCTTGCCGCCGGGCAGGAAGATGCGCGTGGCGTGCTCGTCGGCCGACAGATCGGTTTCCGGTTCGGCCCAGTCGAAGGCGACGCGGTCGTGCACGACATAGCCGTTCTCGGCATAGTGGATGGCCGGCGCCAGCGCCTCGGCAAGGCCCTTGCGGCCATGGTCTTCGAGCAGGCGGCTCCAGGCATCGACGGCACCCGGCACGGTGACCGCATGCGGCCCCTGCAACGGGATGCGGTCGAAGCCTTTTTCGCGGTACCAGTCGACTGTCGCCCTGGCAGGCGCGCGGCCGGACCCGTTGAAGGCCAGCACATTGCCTTGTCCCCCGGGAGAATAGAGCACGAAGCAGTCGCCGCCGATGCCTGTCGATTGCGGCTCGACCACGCCCTGCACGGCGGCGGCGCAGACCGCGGCATCCATGGCATTGCCGCCGGAGCGCAGCATGTCGATGGCCGCAAGGGTTGCAAGCGGATGCGAGGTCGCGGCAACCGCCTCGGTGGCACGAACCGGCGAGCGGCCGGGAAACTGGAAATCACGCATTCTGTCTGGATATCCCATGGTCACTTCTGCGAATTCGTCTGGTGAAATCAATGCCGCCGGCCGAAAATCTGCGCAACCGACAACAGCACGACCGAGAGCACGATCAGGCAGGTCGAGATGGCGGCGATCGTCGGGTCGATCTGATCGCGTAGCGCATTGAACATGCGGCGCGTCAATGTCGTGGTCTCGCCGCCCGATATGAACAGCGAAACCACCACTTCGTCGAAGGAGGTGATGAAGGCAAACAGCGCGCCCGAGACGATCGAGAAGCGGATCTGTGGCATCGTCACCTGCCAGAAGGCGGCGACGCGGCCGGCGCCGAGGCTGCGCGCCACCCGCTCCTGGTTCATGTCGTAGGAGCGCAGCCCGGAAAGCACGGTCAGCACCACCAGCGGCAGCGCCTGCACCGTGTGCGCGATGACCAGGCCGGTCAGCGTGTTGTTGAGCCCGATGCGCGCATAGAGGAAGAAGGTGCCGATGCCGATCAGAATCACCGGGACGATCAGCGACGCCGTCAGCAGCGCGTTGATGGTGCCATTGAAGCGCAGCGTGCCCCGGTTGATGGCATAGGCGGCCGCGGTCCCGAGCGGTGTCGCCACCAGCACCGTCATGACAGCCACCTTGGCCGAGACGATCGTCGCGTCGCGCCATTCCAGCGACCCGAAATAGGTCTGGTACCAGCGCAGCGACCATTGCTGCGGCGGGAATTGCAGCAGCGTCGAGTCCGAAAACGACATGATGACGATGATGATCGACGGCGCGATCAGGAACAGAAGCACGAGGCCGCCGAGGCAATAGAGCCACAGCCGTTGCCGGTGCGAGATAGGCAGGCCAAAATCCTCGCTCATCGCGAACTCCACACACCTGTGGCGCGCGCGCCGAGCAGCCACTGGAACAGGCCGAGAAGCGCCAGCGTGACCACCAGCAGCACCACGCCGAGTGCTGCACCCGCGCCCCAGTTGGAATAGAGGCTGGTGGTCTGTTCCATGCGCATCGCCCACATGATGACCTTGCCGCCGCCCATCAGCGCAGGCGTGACGAAGAAGCCCAGGCAGAGCACGAAGACGATGACCACGCCCGAGGCGAGGCCGGGCAGCGACAGCGGAAAGAAGATCTGCCGGAAGGTGGCGGCCGGGCCGGCGCCGAGGTTCATGCCGGCGCGCAGGCAGTCGGTGTCGATTGTCTTCATCGAGGCGTAAAGCGGCAGCACCAGGAACGGCAGCAGGATATGCGTCATGCCGATGACGACGCCCGAAAAATTGTTGGCGAGCGATAGCGGCTGGCTGATGACACCGAGGTCGATCAGCCAGCTGTTGATCAGGCCCTTGCGCTGCAGGATCACCAGCCAGGCATAGGTGCGCACCAGGACCGATGTCCAGAACGGCAGGATGACGAAGATCAGGCAGATCGACGCCGCCCGGCGCGGCAGTTGCGACAGCATGTAGGCCAGGGGATAGCCAAGCAGCACGCAGGCGCCGGTGACGATGAAGGCGACCTTGAAGGTGGTGACAAAGGTCTTGATGTAGGAGGCCTGCTCGAAGAATCGCGCATAATTGGCGGCGCTGAAGCCGCCCGCTTCGTCGAACAACGACAGCCAGAACAGCCAGCCGATGGGCACGATGATGATGGCGAAGACCAGCAACAGGCTCGGCGACAGCAGCGCCAGCAGCCGTAGTGATTCACGCCGGGCGTCGGCGCGAAGTGCCTGCGTGTTGAGCTCCCGGCCTGCTGGGCTGCCGGTCTCCTGCATGAGGGCGGTCTGCGCGCTCATCAGTCTGCCGCCACCAGGATCGTGTCGTGCGCATCGAGACCGAAGCTGACCGGCTGGCCGGGAGCCGGCATTTTCGCCAGCACATCGCTGCGGCAATAGTCGCGCAAAGTCAGCTGCCGGCCGTCGCGCAGCACGGCATAGCAGACGAAGCTGTCGCCCTGATAGATGATGTCACTGAGCGTCGCGTTGAGCACGTTGACGCCGCTTGTCGGTTCGGCGGTTGCCAAGAGCCGCAGCTTTTCCGGCCGCACCACCATCAGGTACTGGCCTGCCGCCGGCGTCGCCGCCGCCGTATGGATTCTTCGGTCCTCGTACCAGACGGAGCCGTTGCGGCACTCGACCGGAATGAAATTCGATTCGCCGATGAAGCCTGCTACAAATTGCGTTTGCGGCCTGGCGTAGAGGCTTTCGGGCTTGTCGAGCTGTTCGATGCGTCCGCCGTTCATGACAGCAATGCGGTCCGACATGGTGATGGCTTCGCGCTGGTCGTGCGTGACATAGACGGTGGTCATGCCGAGCCGCCGATGCAGGGCGCGTAGCTCGATCTGCATGTGCTCGCGCAGGCCCTTGTCGAGCGCCGACAAGGGTTCGTCCATAAGCACGATGCGCGGCTCGAAGACGATGGCGCGCGCCAGCGCCACGCGCTGGCGTTGGCCGCCGGAGAGCTGGTCGACCCGGCGCTCGCCCAGTCCCTGCAATTTCACCAGATCGAGTGCCTTCTCGACACGCTCGGCCGTCTCGGCGGCGGCGACGCCGCGTTGCTTCAGCGGAAAGGCGATGTTGTGAAAGACGTTCATATGCGGAAACAGCGCGTAGTTCTGGAACACCATGCCGATGTTGCGCTTGTGCGGCGGCGTGGTGATGATCTCGTCGCCGCCGACCCTGATCGAGCCGGCATTGGCCCGCACGAAACCGGCCAGGATCATCAGCAGCGTCGTCTTGCCGGAACCGGAAGGCCCCAGCAGCGTCAGGAATTCACCAGCCTCGACATCGAGGTTGAGGTCGCGCAGCACAGGCACGCTGCCAAATCGTTTCTCGATCCCGCGCATGCCGATCGGCAACGCGGATGGCGCAATGGACAAGATTTTTCTCTCCCAGGGGCTGAGGCGGCGAAAGCAGGGCGAGGCGTCGCCCTGCCGTGGTTTGGATTGCGGCCGCAGCCTATTGCTGGATCAGATTGTTGAACTTTTCCGTCGCCTCGACCAGGTTGTCGCGCCAGAATTCTGCATCCTGCAACACCTGCTTCTTGACGTTTTCGGGCGCCGAATTGATGTCCTTGATCCTGTCCTGCGGGATCTTGCCAGTCTCGAAAGCCTTCTCGTTGACCGGGCCATTGTCGACATAGAGCGGCAGATTGGCCTGCAATTGCGGGCTGACGAACATCGCCAGCGCCTTCATGGCCGCCTCCTTGTTCTTGGCGCCCTTCGGGATGACCATGCAGTCGGCGGTCAGCACGCCCTGATCGAAGGAAAAGCTGATCGGCGCGCCTTCCTTTTTCAAGGTGCCGGCGCGGCCGTTCCAGATGCTCGCCATGTCGACTTCGCCGTCCTTAACCAGCTGCATGGCCTGGGCGCCGGAGGTCCACCAGGCGTCGACATTGCCGCGGATCTTGTCGACGGACTTCAACGCGCCGTCGATATCGACCGGATAGACCTTGTCGATCGGAATGCCCTCGGCCAGTGCGGCAACGCTCAGCGTTTCCGTCGCCTGGCTGCCGCTCAGCGCGCGCCGTCCCGGAAACTTTTCCACGTTCCAGAAATCGGCCCAGGTCTTCGGGCCTTTGTCGCCGAATACGTCGGTCCGGTAGATCAGCACGACCGAGGTGTAGGAAATGCCGACCCAGTCGTCGTGGACAAGCTTCGGGTTGATGCCGCTCTTGTCGATGATGCCGTAGTCGAGCTTTTCGAACAGCCCTTCCTTCGAGCCGCGCGCACATTCGTCGGCGCCAAGTTCGGTGATGTCCCACTTCACCGCATTGCCGGTCACCTGCAGCCGGACGTCGTCGAGGCCGTTGGTGGTGTCTTCCTTGATGGTGATGCCGAGCGCGTCGGCGGTCGGCTTGAAAAACGCCTTGGTCTGCGCCTCCTGGTAGGTGCCGCCCCATGAGGCGACGGTGATGGTGTCGCCCGCCATGGCGGGGGCTGCGAACGAAGCCATGAGGCCCGCCATCGCAACGATGCTAACGTTTCTGGTTCTGTTCATTTTTCGGCTCTCCAACCGGTGTTCCCATTGTTTTTGATTTGGCATGCTATTTTGTATACAATTTTGAGTGTAGCCTAGCGATCGATGTTGTCAACACCGCCGGCGCGCTCGAAATGTACGCTTCGTGCCGGACCAGGTTGGTGAGGGACGGCTTCACCGGAGGCGTGGCAAATTGCGCCGACTGCGGCTACAGCTATGCGTGTTCCGGCTGAAAGGCCGGAGAAGTGGGAAGGGAAGCTTGGCCAAGGAAACCAAAAATACGCTGCGCGACTCGGTCTACTCCGCGCTGAAGGCGATGATCGTGACCGGCCAGATCCCGCCGGGCTCCCGCGTCACCGAAAACGACATCGCGGCGAAGCTGACGGTCAGCCGAACCCCGGTGCGCGAGGCTTTCAATCGCCTCGAGCGTGACGGGCTGGTCACCGGCCGGCCGCGCCAGGGCTATGTCGTCACCGAGTTCGACATCAACATGTTCCGCGAGGCCTTCGAGATCCGCGAACTGCTCGACGGCCATGCGACGGAACTTGCGGCAACGGCCGCGACGGAACAGGACAAGGCGCGGCTGCGCGCCATGTTGGCCGAATGCGAACGGCTGGCAGCCATTCCGGAACGCACGAACCGGGAAAAATTCCAGGAACTGGAAGTCGGCATCGACCTGCACCGCGTCATCGCCGAAATCAGCGGCAACGTCATGCTGCACAACATGCTGTGCGGCATCCTCGACAAGTGCCAGCACTACGTCTGGACCGAACTCCTGTGGCTGGACGAATGGAAGATCGCCCGCGACGAGCACGCCGAGATCGTCGATGCCATCTGCGCCGGCGACGCTGCCCGAGCCGGCACGCTGGCACGCGCCCATGTGCGCGGCTCGCGAGACAATGTGCTGCGCCTGCTGCAGGCCAAGTCGGATTATCGGAATTTTCTGGCGAAGGCGTCTTGATACAGGTGGCCTTCCTGGCATTCCGCATCGCTGCACAAGAGGGCAACAAATGGCGGTGTGATCGCCGGTTCTCACTTCACCTTTTGCCGAAACTTGGAATGGCAGCTTGAGCAATCCTGGAGGATAAGGTGCAGAAGATGCTCCGCCGGCAATCCGGCCGGATCCGCCTCCGTTGTCTTCAGCCGCTTGCCGAGCAGACTGCCCCCGTCCATTGACGTCATCGCGCCCATGCGCATGTCCCCGGTGATCCGGGCAGGCGCGGTTTCGGCCTTGGCTGCCAATGCATCGGCGAGTTCGCCAATGTGACTGGCGAGCGCCTCGAACTCCGGCCGCGCCTGATCGATTTCCGCTTTGGCGCCCGACGGCGCGCCCAGCGTTCCCGCCGGGAATTCAGCCATCAGGGCGGGTCCGGTACGGGCGCTGAGCGCCTCCGCCGCCGCCTTGAAGCTGGCGGCGTCGTAGGCGCGCTTGCCGCCGAACA